>JAQUUV010000076.1:0-6133 GCA_028693695.1 Syntrophomonas sp. | reverse complement strand
TTGCTTCCTTAATCTGCTTCCACCATGTGGTTTTTCAGGGCATAAACGGCAGCCTGAGTTCGATCTTTGACACCCAGCTTCCTGAAAATACTGGTTAGGTGATTTTTTACCGTTTTCTCACTTATAAACATAATATCGGCAATGTTTTTATTGCTGCTACCCTGAACTAAGAGGGTCAGCACATCTTTTTCCCGTCTGGTTAGTTTAATTTCATCTTTTTTATTTTCATTGCGGATTAACTCCTTGATTAACCTTTTGGCAACGCGAGGGTGTATCACTACCTCACCAGCCATGACCTTATGTATAGTGCTAATGAGTTCACTGCCGGCCACATCCTTTAATATGTAAGCGGATACTCCAGCCTTTACCATCTCGACTACTTCTTCATCCTCATATATAGTGACCGCTATTACTTTGGTGGCGGGCATCTCCTTCTTGATAATCAGTGTAGCGGCCAGACCATTAGTGCCGGGCATATTTATATCCATCAATATTATGTCTGGTTTCTCTTTGCGAGCCACGTTGATAGCGCCCTGTCCATCCCCCACTTCAGCGATAATCTCAAGACTTTCATCGGTTTGAAGCAGTTTTCTTAAACCTTCCCTAACCATGGTATGATCATCAGCTATTAATATCCTTATTTTGTCCACTGTCTTCCTCCCTCTCTGCTGGCAACTCCACGATAACTTGAGTACCCACCCCTGGGTTAGAAATAATCTTCATTCGTCCCCCAAAGAGTTCGGCGCGTTCCTTCATGCCCAAAATACCATAACTATCTTTTCCCGAATTAATGGCCTCATCCACATCGAATCCTCGACCCTCATCCCTTATAACCAGGGTTAAACCGGTTGGCGTCTCCTCCATCTTCACCATGGCATTAGCAACCCCGGCATGTTTACGAACATTGGCGATCGCCTCCTGCACCAAACGGAACAAAGCTATCTCGACGGCCAGTTCATATCTTCTCTCCTTACCAAAGAAAATAAACTCGGTAGTAAAATTATATTTACTTTCATAATCATCAAAATACTCTGCTAGAGTGGCAACCAGCCCTAATTCTCTTAGCGCACTAGGCTTCAGATCAAACATAATGCGCCTAATATCACTCAAGCTCTCCCTGCCCATCCCTCGAATATTTAATAACTCTTCCTTGGTCAGTTCCGGATCCTGCTCAAACAAATATTCTACGAGATCCAGCCTCAAAAGCATACTAGCCATAGTTTGGGCCGGTCCATCGTGAAGCTCACGAGCTATTTTCCTACGCTGTGCCTCCAAAGATTCTACGTTCCAAGTCGCCATCTGCTGTTTTCTCTGAACGTCTTCCAGAGTGTCGGATACTCTAGCAACATTCACTTCCAGCACCTTTAGTGCCAGGTTGGTACTTTGCAAACAGCCTTCCGCTTTATTGGTTATACCTTCAAACTTCTTTAACTGGAGGGTTAATTCATCCCGTTTTTTGCGCAGGTATACTTCCTGCTGCCTCAACCCTATAAGTTCATTCTGCAAGGCTTGTGCGGTTTGGTACGCTTCCTTAATATATGTTTCTGAAAAAGCCCTAAAGTTGCGACTTACTTCCATTAATCGAACCCGGGCCATTTTTTCCAAACGCTCGCACTTGTCTACTTGCTTGATAAGCCCAGCTGTCTCAATAACGGCTTCCTCCAACCTAATTCTCAAAGCCTCACATTGTTTGTGACAGTCTTCGGCAATATCATATATATCCCTGCGGCCCCCTTCCAGAGTATCAAGAACCTGCCGCAAGACCGCATCTAGTTTACCCTGCTGGATTTCATCATTATGATATTTACCTATTTCGTCATTCACTCTTAAATTCCTTCCTGATTTGCATAAAATTTATGACCTTTGGGAAAGTCGACCCCTGAAGTCAAAAAAACCCGACCGTAGTCGGGTTTAGAGTGTCGATAAAGTCAGACCGAGCAAAAAAGTTCAAGAGCAAGGCATTAATGAAAGCCAGTGATTGAGGCGTACATAATGTACGTCGATTGAACGGGCTTTCGTTGATAACGCAGCTATTGGGCTTTTTTGATGGTCTGAACCCGACCGTAGTCGTGTTTAGAAATCATTAATCAGATTGTAGGTTCAAAGCGTTTATTACCTCGTTTAACATATCCTTTTGTTGCTTCTCACCCTCTGCCTCCACGTAAACCCTGACCAGAGATTCCGTCCCCGACGGACGAATCAAAAGCCAACTGCCATCTTCCAAAATAATCTTCTTACCATCAGTTTCATTATATCTATCAACTTTAATACCAGCAAGCATTTTAGGCTCATAAACTTTTAAATCCGACAATATCCGTTCTTTTTCTCGGTACGTAACCTTAATATCCAAGCGCTCACCTTGCATAAGTCCGTACTTCGCCACGATTTCTTGGCTCAACTCTCGAAAAGACTTACCGGTAAAGGCTAGTATTTCAGCTGCCAAGACACATGCCAAGATGCCATCCTTTTCAGGAACGTGCCCGAATATGCTCAAGCCGCCGCTCTCCTCCACCCCGATAATACAGCCTTTTTCCCGTAGGCATTCAGATATGTATTTAAATCCTACCGGGGTCTCGATTACGCTCAGGCCGTTTTGTTTAGCGATACGATCTAGATTATGGGTGGTGGTAAGTGAACGACATACTGGGCCTCGAAAAGTGCGAGTGCTCAGCAGATGGTCAAAGAGTACGTAAGCAAACTGGTTGGGAGCTATGTATTCTCCTTCCCCATCTACAATGCCAAAGCGATCTGCATCCCCGTCCAAAGCCAGACCGAGATCAGCTTTATAGGTTAGAACAGTTCGTTTCAAGTCAGGTAACAACGCTTCCGTAGGCTCGGGAATCGAGCCACCAAACAGAGGATCCCGATAGTTGTTTATGGTTCTAACCTCACAGCCCAACTCGGTCAATATCCGATCCAGATAACCGGCCCCGGAGCCATACATAGGGTCAACCACTACCTTGAGTACGCGTCTCTGGAAAAACTCAGGGTTTATAATTTTTAAGAGTTGATTAATGTAGTCTCGATCCAGGTCAATTTCTTTTAATAAATCCAGAGTTACGGCTTCCTTTAAATCCAGTTCGTAAATTTTGCCACCCTCCTGGATCCGCTTAACCTCTTCCTCAATGGCAACTGTCACATCGGGCAAAGCCGGCCCTGCATATTCAGGTATGAATTTAATGCCATTATATTCGGGGGGGTTATGGCTGGCAGTTAACATGATAGCCCCTCCCGCCTGCGCAACCCTGATGGCATAGGCAGTCAGAGGTGTAGGAACCGATTTTTTGATCATAGAGACCCGGATGCCATTACCTGCCAGAACCCGCGCACACTCTTCCGCAAATTGTTCGGATTGAAATCTATTATCATAGCCAACGACAATTCCCTTTTTACCGAGATTGTTATTTTTTAAATAATTGGCAATACCCTGGGTCAGTAACCTAACGTTGGCAAAAGTAAAATCCTCTGCCATAATGGCTCTCCAGCCATCGGATCCAAACCGTATCTCAGACATATTTGCCTCCTTAGTCAAATGCAACCCTACACAACACTGGGGATAGCCCCTAATCTTTATAAATTACTAGCCCCTATACGAACGTAAAGAAAGTCTTTGACTACCTTCACGATACGTCGCGCCGCCTTACCATCTCCGTAAGGGTTGACTGCATGGGCCATCTTATCGTATTCCTGGCGGTCACTAAGCAAGAGCCGGGCCGCTTCATATATATGTTTCTGAATCGTTCCCACTAGTTTTACCGTCCCGGCCTGAATGGCTTCCGGCCTTTCGGTGGTATCACGCAGAACTAGTACTGGCTTACCAAGCGAAGGCGCCTCCTCCTGAATCCCACCCGAATCAGTCAATACTATATAAGAAGCATTCATGAGATTGGAAAACGGTTCATATTCCATAGGTTCCAGGAGGTGAAACCGTTCCCTGCCTTCAAGCATTTCCAGGGCTATATCCTTTACTGTTGGATTCTTATGAACCGGGAACACCACTTCCACATCATCAAACTCTTCCACCAGTTGAATCAGAGCCTGATAAATGTCCCTCATCCGGTCGCCCCAGTTTTCGCGCCGGTGAGTAGTTACCAGTAGTATTCTATTTTTCAGGTTAATTTCCTTTAATTCCTCGCCAAATTTATAATCCGGCTGCACCGTTTCCATTAAAGCGTCAATTACAGTATTTCCAGTTACCCAGATTTTAAAGGCAGCAGTGGATTCTGCCAGGAGGTTTTCCCTAGATAAATCGGTGGGAGCAAAATGTAGTTCCGTCAGCCTACCGGTCAAGGATCGGTTCATCTCCTCAGGATAAGGCGAATATTTATTGCGGGTGCGCAGACCGGCTTCCACATGCCCTACCGGTATTCTCTGATAGAAAGCTGCTAGGGCCGCGGCAAAGGTAGTAGTCGTATCTCCATGCACCAAAACCAGATCAGGCTTCTCCTGCTCCATTATTTCTTTTAGCCCATTCAAAACCCCAGTGGTAATACTGTATAAATCCTGCTGCTCCTTCATCAAATCGAGGTCATAGTCCGGCACAATTGCAAACAGGTGCAGAACCTGATCCAGCATCTCCCGGTGCTGAGCCGTTACCACTACCAGTGTTTCTATGTCCTGTACCTTCTTTAATTCCTTAATGACCGGAGCCATTTTAATAGCTTCAGGCCTAGTGCCAAAAACTACCATCACTTTCCCCAAACGCATTTACTATTCCTCCAATAAATCAATATATCATCTAACGAAGATTTTATTCATAATTTAATAGATCGCAACGGCGACTTAGACTTTAGCACCATAGTAATATATTACTATTGGGAAGTCAAAGCAAAGCTGGTGACGCCAAATATTTTGCGTTTAACCCCGAGCCACAAAGTGGTATTATTAATTAGGAACTAAACTCTCGCAGTTGGACATGTTATGCGCAGCAAAGGTAACGACGGACACTGAAAAACGCTGACCCTCCGGGCACTGATTTACACTGATTTTTTCTTTGGGCGTGTTGTGGGGACGGTCCTTTTGACACGCCAAATAGGAACCGGCGAGGCGTGTCAAAAGGACCGTCCCCACAACACGCTATTACAGTCAACAGCAAAATCCCGTCTCCCGTTTATCGTTATTAGAAATATCATCAGTTTATTTGCTGCGCATTATCCATTATAATTGAAGTACCTTGCACCAATTAGGAGGATAATCGGTGAAAAATATTCAACGCGTATCTATACATGTTTTAATAACCCTCTTGCTAATCACGCTGCTTTTCCCGGGCCCGGCCATAGCGCAGCTTACGGCTCAGAATGAAGTGCGGGAACTGTTACGTAATGACTACGTAGATCCGGTCCAGGCAGACGTATTAAATGCCCCCACCATTGATGCCATGCTCGAAAAGCTGGGTGATCCGCATACCAGTTTTCTGACCGCTGCACAGTACCAGGATTTCAATAATTCCTTAGAACAAACCTTTTCCGGTATAGGTATTTACCTGGACATCGTACCAGAAGGAGTCAAGGTTACCGGCCTGGTCGGCGGTTCCCCAGCAGATAAATCTGTACTGCAGGCAGGTGATATTATTACTTCGGTCGGCAGCCATTCCCTGAAAGGTTTATCCTCAGAAGAAGTGATACCCCTAATCCGGGGGCCGGAGGGAAGCACAATCCAGTTGCTGGTGCAGAGAGATGGAGTATCCTTTACGGTTCAGGTAGAGCGCAGAAGTATTGAGGTTCCTTCGGTCATCGATGAAATCAAGCCCTTCCAAATCGGCTATCTGAGAATAAGCAGCTTTGGAAGTGAAACCGGCCAACTCTTTGCCAGTTCCCTGGAAAAACTCCGCCGCCAAAACCCTAGCGCTTATATCGTTGATTTACGGGACAATGGCGGGGGTTATGTTACTGCTGCATTGGATATAGCTGGATATTTTATTAGTGATGAGGTGGCCATCCAAACCCAGTACCGCAATGGCTCCCCTTCGCTGGACCGAGCAGATAAACACAATTATATTGTGGATAAACCCACGATTTATTTGCTCAACCAGAACAGCGCCAGCGCCTCCGAAATCCTAGCCGGTGCGGTAAAAGATTATGGCCAGGCCTTAATTATAGGCACCCAAAGCTACGGCAAAGGATCTATGCAGCAG
>JAQUUV010000075.1 GCA_028693695.1 Syntrophomonas sp. | reverse complement strand
ATTTTCATCCGGATGGTAGAACATTCGATCTGACAGTAAAAGACCTGCTTATGCAAAATGATGTGCAGGGATTATTGGATATACCCGAGACTTTGCGGAAGAATGCCGGGGAATGTGGTTACTGTTCTATTGCTATTATGCTGGGTACCCTGGATGGCTATGAGTTCCAGACCAAGGTTTTTAGTTATGAGGGGCCGTTCGGCGTTGGGTATCTAACTGCTGGTTTGCACCCCGGGGAGCAGAGGCCGAGCATATTGGAAAAACTGGAAGCTAAGCAGGCCGGGCTGGTGGAAGTCAGACGCGCAGCTGAATCCCCTCCAGTTAGATGGGCTAGAATGACTCTAGAAAATTATATAAAAAGTGGGAAGAAGCCGGATCTACCCAAGGAGATGAATTCCTTGTTGCAAGATCGGGCCGGAGCCTTTGTTTCTATAAAAAAACATGGCCAACTGAGAGGGTGCATCGGTACCTTCCTACCTGTTTACAAGAATCTGGCCGAAGAAATCAAAAACAATGCGCTTGCCGCAGGACTAGAAGACCCGCGTTTTCCTCCGGTAGAGTCAGGGGAATTGAAGACACTGGTGTATTCGGTAGATATATTGGCTGAACCCGAACCCTGCAAGCAGGAAGACCTTGACCCTAAATGCTATGGGGTCATCGTGAGCAGCGGAGGTAGGAGGGGACTACTTCTTCCAGATCTGGAAGGGGTGGATACGGTAGAGCAGCAACTGCAGATAGCCCTGCAAAAGGGTGGTATTTCCACTAACGAGAAATATCTCATACAGCGTTTTGAGGTTAAAAGGTTCAGCTAAGGAAGGGGGACACACCAGCTACGCAGCAACCTTAATGGTGGAACCCGCAGGGTGAAACATCAGGCGTCCCCGAAGGGGAGAATGTCCCCCTACAGCATCCCCACACCAGTTGCGAAATCTAATATACGGGGACACACCAGCTACGCAGCAACATTAATGCTGGAAACCGCAGGGTGGAACATCGGGCGTCTCCGAGTAATACATCTATGCTAATAACAGGAGGTCAGGCGATGGCAGAGATTGAGGCCATGTATTATGAAAAAATGGATAAAGGAGTGGTGCGTTGCGTACTCTGTCCCCAGCACTGCAAGCTGAAAGATGGGCAGGTAGGGCTATGTAGGGTGAGAAGCAACCGCGCTGGAGTGCTGTTTACTTCCAATTATGGCGAAATCTCGTCGCTGGCCTTAGATCCCATAGAAAAGAAGCCTCTGTTTCATTTCTATCCAGGTTCTTGTATCCTATCCGCAGGCAGTTTTGGTTGTAACCTAGCTTGTTCTTTTTGCCAGAATTATGGGGTCGCCCATGGTAATCCCCCCACCCATTACCTGGAACCCGAAAGCCTGGTGGAATTGACCCGCAATAGCTGTGAAGATGGTTCTATCGGTCTGGCTTTTACTTATAATGAACCATCCATCTGGTACGAATATATATTGGCTGTCGCCCCCCGGCTTAAGGAACAGGGGCTGAAAAGCGTACTGGTAACCAACGGCTATGTGGAAAAAGAGCCGCTGGAAAGGCTATTGCCCTATATAGACGCCTGTAACATCGATGTAAAGGCATTTAATGCGCAGTTCTATCCCGAGCTTTGCCAGGGCAAGCTACAAGCGGTTAAAGAAACGGTAGAAAACGTGATAGGCAAAATGCACGTAGAAATTACGACTTTGCTCATTCCTGGCAAAAACGATGGAGAACCAGAAATAAGAGAATTGTCACGCTGGCTGGCTTCTCTTGACCCCAATATCGTTCTGCACTTATCCAGGTATCACCCAGCCTACAAGTTAAACCTACCCCCAACTCCGGAGGCAACCATGATACGAGCCCAAGAGATTGCCAGGGAGTACCTGAATTTTGTTTATACAGGCAACCTGCCGGGGGAGGAGAACAATACTTATTGTCGTCATTGTGGGAACCTGCTAATCCAGAGAAATGCTTACCATGTCCAGCTCAGAGGCATGGAGGACGAAATGTGTAGTTCCTGCCAGGTTAAGCCGACATACATAAAAGGTATTTAGGCATAACTAAATCTGATCTTATTATTTCAGTCCTTCCGACTTCAGTATCTCACCAATTGAGCGTTTATGACGAAGCTTCAGGGGTGAACAAGTTATACAACAATTATATGGAATAATAAACTCATTTTAGTATATTATTAGGCTGTTGACTAATCTGTTCATCAGCCTAATAATGCTTTTTTAAATTGTAAAATGAATTGAGAGGGTCTTTTATGCAAAAGTTTATATGCGTTATTCTCATGATAGGCTTGTTTTCCCTTGCAGGATGCCAGGCAGGTACATCAAGAAGCAATATGATTAAGGACATTAACGGAGTCTCAATGGTGTCAGCAAAGGAAGTAAGCAGTTTGCTGGGACTGACATATTCAATTGAAGACGGCTGTATTGTTTTAAGGCAAGACAGGATAATTTTGAAGTTCGACTTTACCACCCCCTATGTATATAAAGACGGATATATAATGTACATAATGAAAAAACCGGCTGTCGATGAAGACGGCATAGCCTATCTGCCCTTGAGCTTTTTTTTAGACTATTTTAAAGTTGAAATAAAATCAGATGAGAAGAATCAGTTGTTCATAGCGAATAGTGGCGTTTTTTCATTATATGAAATCGTAAAATTCTTGCCTGAGGATGTCATGGAGGCAATTAATAATAAAAACTACCCGAACAGGGATAAAATACTTAAAGCAGTTGAACTGCCTAGGTCCATGGACATCCGAATTCCAAAAATAAATAATTGGTATAAAGTTATTGAAACAAAACCTTTGGATGCATTTACTTATGATTTCAAAGGTGATTTAAGACAGCATGGATATTCAGAAAAAGAGCTAGCCATGTTTTCATATAATGATTACACAGTTATAGAAAGTACCTGGAAACTACCTGAAGAAATGATAAAGTCAGTAAAGCTCAGGTATAAGGAATTGGAGAATCGGGATCTAAGCGATTGGACTTATGGTGACTACCAGAAATACTATACTGTACAGGATGAAGCAAATTTTGAGAGCAGTTTTACGGAGGAGCAGAAAACACAGTTGAAGCAGAGAGGAATATTATTGGAAGATTTACACTACTTGTTTAAGGAATTCTATAATATTGACACTATTTTAGCTAAACCAGATGAGGTTCTGAAAAAGACTATTGAAGGGTATTACCAATTTTCAATTGATATGTTATGAAAACAAAGAGCTTGTAGTGACTGAATTAACCCACTTATTGCAGTTATATAGGCGATTTGCGGGGTTGTGAGAGGAAATTTGGGTTAGTCATACAAAGCCTCGTTTTTAAAAATAAACGATATATAATAAGCCGGGAAGGGCTTAGCTCTTCCCGGCTTATTATATGAAAGCCTCGGGATTAATCCCAGCAGGCTGTTCGCGCAGGCAGCTCGTGCCTGCAATTTATGATATGAGTAGAAACCCAAAAGGGTTACCCTAAAATTGGTGATGCTCATCTTATTTGCACTATTCGAGTGGAAGGCTGGATTCGGTTGGAAGCGCAATTTTTTCACCTTCTTTGAGAAACAGCGACATTACCAGAGCGACCAGACATAGAGCCGCAGCCACAATAAAGCAGTCATCAATGGCCTGGATCATTGATAGTTTGCCAATTTCCTTGGCGATAATGCTAAGTCCCAGGCCCTGGGTGGTTCCATATCCCAAACCTAGAGAAGTGGCCATATCGCTTAAGGTAGTCTGCAGGTGGATGTATTCGTTGCTATTTATATTAACCGATTGAGCCATATTGGAGAAATGGTAAACCTGCCGATGTTGCATAATGGTGGTGAACATTGCGATTCCAAATGAAGAAGCTACCTGGCGGATAACATTACTTAGCGCAGATGCCCTGCCAATGAGCGCGGGTGGTACTGTGTTCATGCCTACGGTTGTAACGGGCATCATTGACAAGCCCATCCCTGCACCACGAATGATTAGCCATACGGTCATGACTGCATAAGGGGTGAGATCATTGAAGCCATTCATGGCGTAGGTAGTCCAGGTGACTAATACCAGACCGACTATAACGATTCCCTGAGCACCATATTTGTCAAAGAGCTTGCCACTAAGTGGCATCATTACACCTGATGCTATAGCCGCTGGAAACATGATTAGACCTGTTTTCATAGCGGTTTGTCCCAGAACGTTCTGTAGCAGCATAGGAATCAGGAATATCGCTCCGAACATTCCCATCGCCAGTAATGAACCGATTATGACTGACATTGTAAATAAAAAGTTCTTAAACATCCTCAAATCCAGAATAGGTTCAGGATGTTGCAGTTCATTAAATACAAAGATGGTCAGAGTAATCAAGGAAGTACTCAATAAACCTACGATAAAGGGCGAACTCCAACCATATTTAGTTCCATCGCTTAAAGCCAGCAGTATGCAAAACAGTCCAATAATGGAAGTGGCAATGCCAACGAAATCAAAATGTTTGCCCTTTATCAATGGGGTTTCCTTTAAGATAATGCCGGCCAGGAAAAGGTTGAGCATGCCAATGGGCAGGTTGATGTAAAATATCGAGCGCCAGTTGGCGTATTCTATCAGATAACCACCCAGGGTAGGTCCAATAGCAGGAGCTGCCATAGCGGCAATACCCCAAAAGCCTAGAACCATTCCTATCTTCGAGCGGGGAAATGATTGATAGATTAAGGCCATACCCAGAGGCTGCATAATGCCGCCTCCCAGAGCCTGTATTATACGGGCCGCAATCATGGTGTTAACACCCATGGACATTCCACATAAGACAGAACCTATTACGAATAAAGTCAGGGCTACAATATACGTCCTTTTATATCCGAAGGTATCTCCCAGGAAACCTGATATTGGCATTATTACTCCCAGAGTTAACATATAAGCGGTCAGTATCCACTGAATTTGGTCCGCAGATGCATTGAAGATAGTCATCATTTTAGGTAAAGCCACATTGACTATGCTGCTATCTAAGATGGCCATGAAAGTGCCAATTACTATTACAACCAGAATGGACCAATTTATTTTTTCTGTATCTGGTTTATTCATATACCTTATCTCTGCCTCTCACCATCCGCTTAGCTTCCCGTGTGTATCTTGATAACTGCTGACATTCCAGGTTTAAAAACCAAACCCTTTTTGTCTACAGTAATCTTGAACGAAAATCTTTGGGTAACCTTAGTATAATTGCCCGAAGAATTCTCGGAGGAAATCAAAGCAAAGGTGGACTGGGTTGCTCCTCCCAGTTCACTGACCTTACCGGCAAATAAAATACCTGGGAAAGAGTCAATTTTTACATCAACGTCCTGGCCAACTTTTACCCGACTACTTTTATCTTCCTCAATGTTAGCGCTTATCCAGGTTGTATCCAGATTGCTAATTGTAATAATAGTCTGACCCGGCGAAACATTTTCTCCTACCTGTAAAGCAAGCCGTACCACTGTACCACTAATCGGTGCTTTTATAATTGAATTCGTTAGAGCTAGTTGAGCATTATCATAGGTGGCTTGAGCTTGTTCTAGCTGTGCCAGGTAAATAGCAGCACCAGTTTTGTCCAAAGAATCCATTTTAGCCTGTGATTCCTGTAAGGCTGCCTGATTAGCCATTACAGTCGCCTGACTAGCCTCTAGTGTGGCTTGAGCCTTGGCATAGCTGGAGCGAGAGGTTTCTAGAACTTCCTTTGAAATACTTTCATTCTGGAAAAGCGATTCATTTTGAGCAAGATTTCTTTTAGCATCAGCTACCGCTACTTCGGATGACTTAACCTGAGCCTGGGAAGTAAGGATATTATTCCGGGATTTTTCAACCGTAGCTTGCGTAGATTTAAGGTCATCAGGTAATTTGTCATAATTGGCTTTGCTTATATCTAACGACGCCTTAGCTTGATTGAGATTAATCTTGTATTGAGCATTATCCAACACGGCAACAATCTGCCCAGCCTCCACATAAGCCCCCTCCTGGACTGATAACTCTTCGAGGCGACCAGCTACTTTAGGGCTTATATCAACAATATCACCAACTACTTTGGCATTATCAGTACTAATTGAGGTGCGGAGATTATTCCACCAAATATATCCCCCAACCATACCCCCGAGTAACACCGCCAAAAGGACTACTATCTTTATTATCTTCCCATTACTCTGTGCCAATATATCTTTAGGGGTTACCATTGCTTCATTATCATCCATTGCTATTGTTTTCCTCCTCCAACCATAATTCCATTAGATAAAACCATCTTTATCAATTCGAGATCTTTTTCCGCATCAATGTCTTTTCGATCCAGGGCTTCGAAACTAAAACCTTTCAAAACGTTTCTGATAACGCGAGCCAGTTTGCGACTGTCAACCGCAACAATATATCCTTCGCGGGTACCCCGCGCTAGTATGCCGGCTACTAGATCAGTTATTACATCCTGCTTGTGCACGGTGTCCAGAAATTGATCGGGATTAAGAGTTCCTTCGAGTTTTCTGCGAAGTAAGGAAAGAAACATAGAATGATATTTCTGATAAAAAGAGTATTGCAAGCTCATATAGCGATTTAGTGCTTCCTCGATATCAGGTTCCTCAGAACATTGGTCTTCAATATCCTTACAAAGTTCTTCTACACCATGACAAAATATGTATACTAGAATATCTTCCTTGTTTTCAAAATACAGGTACAGAGTACCCTTGCCAAATTCAGCTTGGCGAGCAATATCTTCCACGGTTACAGCTTCAAATGAACTGCTGGAAAAAAGTTTATAGGCAGCTTCAGCTATTAATTGCTTTTTAAATTCTTTTTCTCGATCCCGACGAGATGTCAAGATATTCCCTCCCCTTTTACGACCAAGTAGTATTGTATATGGACGAATAGTCAGCAATCAATACATTTTTCCATGCTTTTAAGGGTTTGTCAATGAATTTTGTAACGTCATTAACAGCAATAACATTAACCGTTAGTATCTTAGCTCGTAAAAAAGGATAAGCACCATTGGGGGAGAATCTTAAAGGAAACGTATACCTTGTCTAATGACGAAATATTATCATATTAATAAAGCTTCAGTCTAAAAACAGGTGGTGAATGAGTGAAGATCGATAGATTGATTTCGATTCTGGTAGTTCTGCTTAGAAGAGAACGGGTTCAGGCCAAAGAACTGGCCGAAATGTTTGACGTTTCGGTTCGGACTATACTACGGGATGTGGATGCTATCAACCTGGCCGGGATTCCTATCGTAACCTATCAGGGTGCCAATGGTGGTATCGGCATTGCAGAAGGCTATCGTCTGGACAAAAGTGTTCTTAGTGCTAATGATATGGCTGCTATCATTACTACCTTAAAAGGAGTTTCCGGTATGATGCCGGATAGCCGCTTTGATGTATTAATGGAGAAACTGAAAAACCCTCTATCCTCGGCTCAGCTTGATATGGTTGACCTGAAGACCAGGCAAATGATAGTCGACCTGTCTCCCTGGGGAGGAAATGAGCCGCTAAAAGAAAAAATAATTCTTCTGCGCCAGGCGATCGAAAATTACAATGAAATTGAATTTGTTTATCTGGATGCAGAAGGCACGAGAACCAGGCGCAGGGTGGAACCATATTCACTGATCCTGAAGGGGCAAAAATGGTATCTGTATGCCTGGTGCCTGTTAAGACAAGATTTCCGTCTCTTCAAACTAAGCAGGATAAAGGAACTATTGATTACGGACCAATCCTATCCGGCCAGAGAACTACCGAACGAACAGTTTCCATGGGAAGGTGAATGGAAACAAAATGCCAGGATGCTTGAACTGGACCTGCTTTTTGAGCAGGAGATGGAGAGCAGGGTAGAGGAATATTTTGATTCAGATATGATCAGGCAAGATGATGGCAGGATAATGATTAAAATCCATCTGCCCGAAAATAATTGGTTGTATGCCTGGCTGTTAAGCTTTGGAAGCACTGTGGAGGTGATAAATCCTCCGCATGTTCGAGAAATAATGGCCAGAACAGCCGCAGAAATATTTAAGAAATATTCATCCTGAACCTGACACATAGTTGTCATGTTTGGGATGTTATAATCTAAGAAAATGAATTGAGGAGGTCAATATATGAATTATCAGTTTGAATATGTGGAAAAGGCAGCTCAGCAGGTAATTTCGATCCGCACCCGGAGCTCAGTCGAAAATTTACCGCAGGTATTAGGAGGAGCTTATGGTTCAATAATGAATTATCTGAATGAAATAGGGGTAGAACCAGCAGGTGCACCTTTTGTGGGCTATTTTAATATGGATATGCATGACCTGGATATAGAGGTGGGTTTTCCGGTATCTAAACCTCTAGCCGGAAAGGGTGAGCTTAAGCCTGGTGAAATTCCAGCTGGACCACAGGTATCCTGCATACATATCGGACCATATAATCAAGTCGAGCCTGCCTATAATGCAATTATGGAGTGGATTGCTGCCAACGGCCATACCTCAACCGGGGTATGTTATGAGTTTTACTTGAATGACCCTGCCAATACCCCCGCAAATGAACTGCTGACCAAAATTGTCTTTATGCTCAAGTAAATTGAAAGGAGTTTGGATTAATGGACAAGGACTTGATTCTGGAGGCGAGCCATGCACTTGCATATGAAGAAATATTTAGCTACATTAATGAACCGGCTTTGACCTGGTGGAAGGCGATAAATACCTTTATCCAGCAGAAATATCAGGTGTCCCCTAAGATTAGCTATAGCAAATGTACTGCTCAACAGGGTTGGAATGTAAAATATAAGAAATCAGGCAAGTCCCT
>JAQUUV010000074.1 GCA_028693695.1 Syntrophomonas sp. | reverse complement strand
TGGGCAATGGCATGTTTGGTACTGGTGCGGCTGGTCCGCTTCGCCTATTTCAAAGCGAGCTCTCTGGACAAATCAGTTGGCTGTTACCCTTTGTATTATTCGCCTGCATAGGCTTGCTGGCAGGAATCCGACGTAGAAAGCCGCTTAACGCCAAACAAAATGAGAGCTTGTTTTGGCTGGTTTGGTTATTCCCGGCGATGGTATTTTTCAGTATAGCCGGCTTCTTCCATCAATATTATCTTATCATGCTGGCTCCGCCCATTGCGGCTCTGGCTGGAGCAGGATGGGTTGAGCTTCGGGATCAATATCGTAAACAAGAATGCTGGAAGAAGTGGCTGCTGCCCATTGCACTAATAGCTGCGACAGCATTTGAACTATATATTCTGTATCCTTTCCAGAAGCAAATTGGCATGGGATGGTTAATTAGTATCGGAGTAGCTGGTATCGGCTTAGCGCTGGTATTGTTCCTGGCCATGAAGAAAGAGAAACTTTCTTCTATGGCTGCAATAACAGGAATGCTGGTGTTGCTGGCAGCACCCTTGTACTGGGCCACTACTCCGCTCATAAATGGTGACAACAATGTCATGCCGCAGATTGGACCGACTCAGCAAGGATCTGGACAGAGACCGGGTATGGGAGGCGGCATTAACTCGGCCGTCGATGCTAAATTGCTGGAATATCTAAGCAAGAACAATACCAGTGAAAAGTACTTCTTGATTACTACAGATGCCAACACGGCTGAGTCATATATCATTTCCACCGGAAAAGCGGTGGTGGCTATGGGAGGTTTCTCTGGTTCCGACCCCGCCCTTACGGTTGAGAAATTGGAACAAATGGTGAAAAACAAAGAAGTCAAATATTTCTTAATTCCTTCAGGCTCCGGTGTCGGAGGTGGAGGCGGTCCTGGAGGCGGAAGCACTGAAGTTCTGGAATGGATACGTGCTCACAGCACAGAGGTCCCCAAGGAACAGTGGCAATCTAATTCTGCTCAAGGTGATTCAATGGGCAGAGATGAAGCAAAAACATTATATCAGATAAATCAATAAAGTCAGGAGGAGACGTTATGAAAAGAAACGTTC
Organism: Syntrophomonas sp.; assembly: GCA_028693695.1. Lineage (GTDB taxonomy): Bacteria > Bacillota > Syntrophomonadia > Syntrophomonadales > Syntrophomonadaceae > PHAA01. The sequence goes on along the minus strand of JAQUUV010000074.1, from coordinate 7,745 downwards.
GTTATACCATTATTATTCCGGTCTATAACGAAGAAGCCGTTATACAAGAAGCTTATCACCGATTAACCCGGGTCATGGAATCAACTGGCGAATCATATGAATTGATGTTTATTAACGATGGAAGTCAGGATCGGACGGCAGAACTGATCGAAGGATTTGCTGAAAAAGACGAGTGCGTAAAACTGCTTGACTTCTCGCGCAACTTTGGGCACCAAATAGCTATTACCGCGGGCATGGATTATGCTCGCGGGGATGCCATAGTGATTATCGATGCCGATTTGCAGGATCCGCCTGAGCTAATCCCGAAAATGATTGAGAAATGGAAAGAAGGATATGAAGTCGTCTATGCGAAGCGCTCCCAAAGGAAAGGGGAGACCTTGTTTAAGAAATTGACAGCAGCTTTGTTCTACCGTCTAATGGGCGCTATGTCAGAAGTAAAGATTCCCCTTGATACAGGTGACTTCCGCCTCATGGACCGCAAAGTGTGTGATGCCATGCAAAGCATTCGGGAGAAAAACCGATTTGTTCGCGGACTAGTCAGCTGGGTGGGCTTTCGTCAAACAGCTATCGAGTATGTACGGGAGGAACGATATGCAGGAGAAACCAAATATCCAATGAAGAAAATGCTTCGCTTCTCCATGGATGGGATTACATCTTTCTCCTATAAACCGTTAAAGATGGCCACGTATCTCGGTTTTATAGTCTCGTCGGTTAGTTTTGTTTATCTAATTGTATCTCTAGGTCAAAAAATATTTACAGCCAGTACATCAGCTGGGTGGTCCTCCCTTATTGCCTGCCTGATGTTGCTAAACGGCGTGATGTTTATCCTTTTTGGGATCCTTGGTGAGTATATTGGCAGAATTTATGATGAAACCAAAAACCGACCGCTGTATATTCTGCGGAATAAACAAAAAATTGAAAAGGTAAAACTCAAAGAGGTGAAATGGAGTGTTCAATAACAAACCCAAATTCATTCAGTTTATGCGTTTCTCCACGGTTGGATTAGGAAATACGGCAGTAGACTTTACTGCTTTTTTTCTCCTGAATCTAGCTGGGGTGCCTTACCTGTTGGCTCAGGTGCTTTCCTATTCGGCCGGTGTAGTAAACAGTTTCATTTTCAATCGAACGTGGACGTTTCAGGTTACACGCAAAACTAACGTAACTGAGATTACAAAGTTTATCATCTTGAACGGAATTTCCTTGCTGGCATCTTCCAGCCTGCTTTTTATCCTACACAATGTAAATCATCTGGATCTTTGGATTGCTAAAATTGCAGCTACAGGAGTGGGAGTAGCAGTGAACTTTATCGGAAGCCGTCTGTGGGTATTTGCGAAAAATAAAACAATAACTGGTAATGCCATATGAAATATTGTATTACTTAGTTACCTTATGAAGATTCTATTTGACATAGCCATCAAGAAAGGAATTAATACTGGATTTACGGAGGTGGGTGAAGCCTAATGGAAACAGTATTGGTTACAGGAGGCGCAGGTTATATCGGCAGCCATACCGTAAAGGAACTAATCAAAGAGGGAGCCTCGGTGGTCGTGTTGGACAATTTGACTACCGGTCACCGGGATGCGGTTAGTTCTCAGTATTTTTACGAAGGTGATATTGCCGACACCGCCCTTGTAGAACAAATTATTAAGGAACATCAGATTCAGTCGGTCATACACTTCGCCGCTAAAAGCCTCGTAAGTGAATCACTTGCTAAACCGGAACTATATTTTTATGAAAATACGGTCAAGTCGTTTGTTTTCTTGCAAGCGGCAATAAAAGCCGGGATAAAGCACCTTGTCTTTTCATCTACGGCTGCTGTGTATGGGATTCCGAAAAACATTCCCATTCCGGAAGAATCAATGCTGGACCCGATTAATCCCTATGGTGCTTCGAAACGTATGATTGAGGAGTATCTGGAGTGGATGGGAAAGGTGCATGGAATTGGATGGGTGGCCCTCCGCTATTTTAACGCAGCCGGAGCATCGCTAGACGGGAGCATGGGCGAGGATCACGATCCAGAATCTCACCTCGTTCCATTGGTCTTAAAAACTGCCCTTGGACTACAGGGGAAATTGTCCTTATTCGGTACAGACTATGCCACACCTGATGGGACATGTATTCGTGATTATGTACACGTTATAGATTTGGCTAATGCTCATATTCTAGCTCTTCATGCATTAGAAAAAGGCTTGCCAAGCAAAATATTTAATGTAGGTACAGGTAATGGGGCTTCGGTAAAGAAAATTATAAATGAGTCTGAGACAATCACTGGACGTATAATTCCCCTAGAACATAAAGAGCGCAGGGAAGGGGATCCGCATAGTCTAGTAGCTGATAATACAGAAATTAAAGCTGTATTGGGTTGGGAACCAAGATATAGCGATATAGAAACCATACTTTCCAGTGCGTGGCGTTGGCACAGCAGTCATCCGGATGGTTATCGTTGTTTGCTTCATTTTTAAATGTACCAACAACCTCGTCCCCATGCCCCTTTGGATAGCTTTGAAAATATTAGAGATAATATATTCAAATAGAAACTTAAGGGGGCAGCATTTTTGAAGATGTCGAGGCAAAAACTATGCATATCAATTACATTATTGATTGGAATTTGTCTGGTTGCTGGAGGTTGTAGTTCGCAGAAACCGGCCAAACCTGAGGCCGGATTCCCTAAAGAAGTGGCGAACCGGGTCGAAACAGAGGCCGGAAAAGTTGAGGGAGTTAACAAGGCTACGGCGCTCGTTTCAGACAAAAACATCTATATCGGATTAGAACTGAAAGAAAAACTTGATAAACAGAAGTCAACTACCATAGAGAGAAGTGTACTGGATCGAATGATATATTTAGAGCCAAAGTATGCTATCGGCGTTACTTCAGACATGGATTTAATTAGCAAAATTAAGGGGGTGGCTCAGGGTTTTGCCCAAGGTAACCCGTTATCGAGTTTTCAAAACGAAATAATGGAAATAGACCAAGGAATATCAGTAAAAAGTGAAGCTTTGGATAGTACAACAGGAACGACGGGAATAAAATAATAGTAAAGCTGTTGTGGCTTGGGAGCCAAGATATAGCGATATAGAAACTATACTTTCCAGTCTTGGCGTTAGTACAGCATCATTGAAATGGTTACAATAGCCTTAGCGCTACAATGTAATCTTGTAGCGCTTTTTTATCTAAATGAAGTTCATATAAAGTTTCTCTTCAATCCCTATAAGTTTTCGAGAACAAAACCTTTATTTATATTTGTGTTGTTTATCGTTAGCTTCATCTTTAATTTCATTTTTCATACCATCAAGAGCATCTCTTCTTCTATCATTTTTATCTTTTAATGATTTTTTCTTCTTTGGGTCATCGGTTAAAGTAAGCATTTCTTCGGCAACCTCCATATTTTGAATGGTGTGGTCGATATTATTTTGGATTTTATCCACATTGTCTCTGCGGTCATCGGGATTGTGTTTCATAATTCAATTCTCCTTTATTTATAGAATATTTTCGGGGTTACATAGATATTGTTTGAAAAATATAATATTTTATACCCCTTGTATTTAGAGTTTGTTTTGGTGAAGGCACATAGTTATTATATAATGAAAAACAAATTCAGACAGGTTTGATCCATTATCTAATATTTGTAAAATAATTCCGAAAAGAGATGGAGGGTAGCGGTGGCGGCTATTCAGAGAAACGTTATATTGATAAAGGTTCGATATTTTAGATCAATGTACCAAGAATAATGGTAGAATTAAATGATGACTATAAATATCTGACAATACCAAATTTCTAAAACTAGCAATTTGATTAAAATGGAGTGATAAAGAATTTAGAGTGCCATTTAACGTTCCTGCCTACGGCGTTAATGTTAATATGATAAGATTTACTAACTGGGGTATGAATAATAGTGATTAGTATAAATTTTAATCCCAATAATAGCGGGATGATATGTATGAGGAGGCATTAATATCAAAACTTTTAAAAAAGTGTTAATTGCAAACCGAGGGGAAATTGCAATACGGATAATCAGAGCTTGCCATGAATTAGGAATTCGAACGGTATCAGTTTACTCAAAAGAAGATAAATTAGGATTATTCAGAACAAAATCAGATGAATCATATCTAATCGGCAATAATAAAGGTCCAGTTGAAGCCTATTTAAGTATAGAGGAGATCATTAGCCTGGCAATTAAAAAGGGCGTGGATGCAATTCACCCTGGATATGGATTCTTGTCTGAAAACCCTGAATTTGCCAAAAAGTGTATCGAATCAGGGATTGAGTTCATTGGGCCAACTCCAGAAATGATGGATAAATTAGGGGATAAGATTAAGTCGAAAATTATTGCCCAAAGTATAGGTGTGCCTACCATTCCAGGGGTTGAAAAGCCTATCAAATCGGACAAAGAAGCCATTAAGTTTGCAGAAAAATGTTCTTACCCGATTATGCTAAAGGCATCCGCAGGTGGTGGCGGAAGAGGTATGAGAATTGTTAGAAGCAAAACGGATTTACTGAGGGAATTTCATAGTTGTAAAAATGAAGCCCAAAAGGCCTTTGGAATTGATGATATTTTTGTAGAAAAATATCTGGAGAATCCCAAACATATTGAAGTTCAAATCCTGGGTGATAATTATGGGAATATTGTTCATTTATACGAAAGAGATTGCTCTATTCAAAGACGTCATCAAAAAGTGATTGAATTTACGCCGGCTCTGGCTATTTCAGAAGAAAAAAGGCAGGCTATTTGCGCTGATGCGATTAAAATTGCCCAATCAGTTAATTATAGAAGTGCAGGTACAGTTGAATTTTTATTAGATAATCAGGGAAATCATTACTTCATAGAAATGAACCCAAGAATTCAGGTTGAACATACTGTTACAGAAATGGTTACGGGAATTGATATTGTTCAGAGTCAAATTCTAATTGCTCAAGGTTATAAATTAGATTCCCAACAAATAGGTATACCCAGTCAAAATGCCATTAAATCCCGAGGATACGCTATACAATGTAGAGTTACAACTGAAGACCCGACCAATAGTTTTGCACCTGACACCGGGAAGATAGATGTATATAGGACAGGATCAGGTTTTGGCATAAGATTGGACGGTGGCAATGGATACACGGGTTCAATAATTAGTCCCTACTATGACAGTTTACTGGTTAAAATTACCTCGAGCTCAAGAACTTTTAAAGACACCATAAATAAATCCAAGCGTGCATTACGAGAAGTTGTTATTGGTGGAGTTAAGACCAATGAAGCATTTCTGCTCAACGTTCTTTCTCATCCAAAATTCATCAAGGGTGAATGTGATACTGGTTTTCTAGATTCAACACCTGAACTTTTTGACATAACTCCAAAAGAAGACCATGAAGCCACTATACTGAAATTTATTGGGGAAAAGGTTGTTAATGAAAGTAAGGGTATTGATAAAGATTATGATGTGCCTAAGATTCCGAAGTTTCAAAGCAAAGATGATCTTTCGGGCACCAAGCAGATTTTAGACAAGGAAGGTCCGCAGGGGGTTGTTGAGTGGATTAAAGCTCAAAACAAACTATTACTGACAGATACAAGCATGCGGGATGCTCATCAATCGTTAATGGCCACTAGAGTTAGGACAGTTGACATGTTAAGGATTGCAGAAGCAACTGCCCATTTAGGAAAGGATTTATTTTCACTGGAAATGTGGGGGGGCGCTACATTTGATGTTGCCTATCGTTTCTTAAACGAATGCCCATGGGAAAGACTAACCGAACTTCGTAATAAAATACCCAATATAATGTTCCAAATGTTAATTAGGGGTGCCAATGCAGTTGGCTATACTAATTATCCTGATAATGTGGTCAGGGAATTTATTAGAGAGTCGGCAAGTTCAGGTATTGATATATTTAGAATATTTGATTCATTAAATTGGCTAAAGGGAATGGAAACTGCTATTGATGAAACCTTAAAAACTGGTAAAATTGCCGAGGCTTGTATTTGTTATACTGGTGACATTTTGGATGAAAACAAGGATAAATATTCACTAAAATATTATATTCAAACTGCCAAAGAAATCGAAAAAATGGGGGCCCACATCTTAGGAATTAAGGATATGGCAGGACTTCTAAAACCATATGCTGCCAAAAAACTAATTAGAGAATTGAAAAACGAAATTTCTATACCAATTCATTTGCATACCCATGATACCAGTGGCAATGGAGTATCTACCCTGCTTGTGGCTGCAGAAGCAGGCGTAGATATAGTTGATACAGCATTTAACAGCATGTCAGGCCTAACCAGCCAACCGGCGCTGAATTCAGTGGTCGCAGCATTGGAAAACACCAGCAGGGATACTAGAATTAATTTGGATGAAATTCAAGAAATAGCTGACTATTGGAGTGATATAAGACCAATATATAGCCAATTTGAGTCTGGATTAAAATCAGGAACGGCTGAAGTTTATAAATATGAAATCCCCGGCGGCCAATATTCCAACTTAAAACCGCAGGTGGAAAGTTTCGGCCTGGGGCATAAGTTTAAAGAAGTAAAAGAAATGTATAAAACCGTCAATGAGATGCTGGGAGACATTGTTAAAGTTACTCCTTCTTCCAAATTAGTTGGAGATCTAGCCATATTTATGGTCAAGAATGATTTAACCCCAGAAAATATTATTGAAAAGGGAAAGGATTTAGCATTTCCTGATTCATCAGAAGCTTACTTTGAAGGTATGATGGGGCAACCTGTGGGTGGTTTCCCTAAAAAACTTCAAAAGGTGGTGCTAAAGGGTAAAAAGCCTATCACCTGCCGACCGGGAGAATTATTAGAACCAGCGGATTTTGATTTAATAAATAAGCTTCTTGAGCAAAAATATAATATCAAACCATCAATGAAAGATGTTTTAAGTTATGCACTGTATCCGAAAGTATTTGAAGAATATTTAGAATTCAAAAAAGAATATGGTGATCTAAGCAGAATGAATAGCCCGGTATTTTTCGATGGAATAAGGCAAGGGGAAACCTGTGAAGTTGAAGTTGAAGAAGGAAAAATATTCATTATCAAACTAGTTAACATTGGAAAAGTTGATCAAGAAGGTTTCAGAAAAATATATTTCGAGGTAAATGGAAACCAAAGAGAAATCAGTATATTTGATAAAGGTTATCAAAAGGGTGAAGTAATCAGCTCCACTGTGTTAGCAGATCCTTATAATAAAAAGGAGATTGGTGCAAGCATCCCGGGGACAGTTGCCAAGATACTTGTTAAAGATGGAGATATGGTAAAGGCTGGCCAAAGCCTAATTATAATTGAAGCCATGAAAATGGAGACGCAAATCTTAGCTCCACTAAGCGGGAAAGTATTAAGTATAACAGTAAAAGAAGGCCAGCAAGTCAAAAATAGAGAGTTACTAATGCAGATAGAATAGCTTCTTTCAGTGGTTCAATAAGGTTACATCGTAGATTAATTTAAATGTGAATATCTCGTCTTTGGAAAATAATGTAGGTAAGCACCGTACATGCAATCAAAATAACTGCAGATAAAAATAAGAAAAAGGGATCAAAGGAGCCTCCCATAACTTGAGCAGTTTGGAAATATTTAAAGGGTGTAAAATATTTTAAAAAACTAATCTTATCATAGATATCAATGGCAGCAGACAAGATGAACATGGTTAACAACAGTGTCGTTGCCAATGAAGTTGCCTTTTTGGTGTTTGTAGTAAGAACAGAAATACCTGCTCCTATTGATGCAAACAAGACCTCCAAAATAAATAAGGCAATCATCAGGTAAA
>JAQUUV010000073.1 GCA_028693695.1 Syntrophomonas sp. | reverse complement strand
GCTCTTACAATCGACAGACCTAGTCCAATACCTCCATAAGCTCTTGTTCTAGCCTTATCAACCTTGTAAAAACTCGTAAATATCTTGTCTACTGATTCTTCGGGAATAGGTCTTCCTGTATTGAAAACGGAGATACGTACGACCTTGTTTAACACTTCCATGCTAACCCTTAATTCTTTGGAATCATCAATATGATTAATGGCATTGTTTAGGTAATTTATTAGGACCTGTTCAATTCTCAAAGGATCCCCAGTCACCTGGATATTTTCTCCCCGCTCACCGGTTAGAAGAATTTCTTTTTCCCTTAATAGGGGCTCATATTTGCTGAGAATTTGCTTAACCAACAGGGATAAATCAAATTTTTGCTTTTCCAAGCTAAAATAGCCTGATTCAACTTGCGATAAGTCCAGCAATTCTCTGACCATTTTATTCATCTTATTGGCCTCGTCAGTAATGACATCACAATAGAAATTCTTGTTAGCTTCGTCTTCCACAATGTTAACCTTTAAACCCTCTGCATAGCCCTGAATTAACGCAATCGGAGTTTTTAATTCGTGGGATACACTGGAGATGAATTCCTTACGCATTTCATCTATCTTGCGTTCATGCTCAATATCCTCGACCAGTTTTTCATTGGCTTGCTTTAGCTCGGAAATAGATTTATCCAACTGATCGGAAAGGGAATTGATGCTTTCTCCCAGTTCTCCAAGTTCATCCCGGTTATATGAAGCGTATTTTTCACTGAAATCAAGTTGGGACATTTTTTGCGCTATCGCATTTAACTCTAATATCGGACGAGTAAAACGCTTTGAATAAATAAAAACAACCATACTGCCGATTATAATTGTCAATAATCCAGTAAAAAGTGAAAAACGGTTAGCAATGGCGGCACTTTCATGCAGCGAAACCAGTGGAGTACTTAGCAATATAAAATCGCCGTTATGCAGCATGCTTATGATATTCAATAAATTTGTGTTTAAGGTTGGATCATGATTTACCGCAAAAACCTTTTCGCCTAATTGAAGCGCAGACAGGTTAGCAGTGACCAGGGGAATACTTGGCTCGGGCCTTTTCATGTCAATTCGTGCTGTATCTGGCCGAGGGGGAACGGAATTCTGGGAGTCTATTCTCACATCCCTAGACCGATATTTTGTTTCAAAATCCTTATTCAAAATAAGTACATTCAACCCTTTAATACTCTCTAGTTTCTGCATTTCCAGAATCAGAGCCAGAGGATTTCCATTGTATATCCCATCTATCGTCTCTATAGTGGTGAGGAGTTGCTGCTTATTTTGATCTATATAGTACTTTTCCAGGTAGAATGAATTCATCCCCCAGGAAAAAAGAACGAAAAATACAATCAGTACATTTACCGTGATAAATAGTCGGGTTCGAATAGAGATTTTCATGACGGTACCTCAAATCTATATCCGACCCCTCGTACAGTTTGAATGCTATCTCCCTTCTCACCCAACTTCAGACGAAGGTTTTTGATGTGCGCATCAACCGTCCGAATATCTCCATAATAATCATAATTCCAGACGGCATTTAGGATTTGTTCCCTTTTTAGCGCTCTACCTTCGTGATCTGCCAAGTACAGCAGCAGCTCAAATTCTTTGGGAGTCAAATCTATTGACTGATTGTTCACATAGACATAATGAGCGAGCTCGTCTATTTCCAACCCATTAAGCAAACGAGGAGGAAGGCTTTTATTACTCGTTCTTCTTAACAAGGCCTGGACTCTGGCAACCAGAATTTGAGGACTAAATGGTTTTGTTACATATTCATCGGCACCCAGTTCAAAGCCAAATAATTCATCCGACTCTTCGCCCCTGGCAGTCAGCATGATGACAGGCACCGTCGATTTTTTCCTGATGTCTCTCAAAACGGCCCAACCATCGAATTCAGGCATCATCACATCCAAAATAAGCAGGTCGATCTCCTGGGACGCAAAAATATCAAGAGCTTGTTTACCATTTTCAGCTTCAAATGTATCATAGCCCTCCTTTTTCAAGAAGTCACATACCAGTTTCCGCATCCGTTCTTCATCATCAGCGATAAGTATACTTTTTTTCACTGGATTACCTCCTCTTCGTCCGATATTATGCTACGTAAAGTTCAGGGACTATCAAAAAATAAACCAGTCATTTATTCCGGTCTTTTTCACTCTATACTTCGTTCTCAAAGCCCCTCAATCAAATTTTCACTCAAAAATCAGAATTTCCTATTATTATTGTAATCCATCTTTGTGAAGACTTTGTGAATGCGCAAACATCTTTAGCACACTTCAGGACTTTGAATACTAGACAATTTATAAGAAAAGGAGCCTTATCTCACGTTAAATAAGGCTCCTGGTTCAACAGTAATACACCTATAAATATTAAGATTATTTTGGGCTATTTACAGGAGCATCTGCCACGACTTCTTTCAATGCGGCAAATACTCCTCCTAGACCGGATAAATCACCTGGGATGATCAGCTTAGTTGCCTGACCATTACCTAACTCTTTTATCGCTTCCAGGGATTTCAGTGCTAGTACTTTATCATCTATCCCAGCATCTTTTATCATCACTAAACTATCAGCAAAAGCCCTCTGGACGTTTAAAATAGCCTGTGCTTCACCCTCAGCTTCCAGTATAGAAGCCTGCCGGCTGCCTTCAGCTTTTCTAATTGAAGCCTCCTTAAATGCTTCCGCATTCAGGATAGCAGACTGTTTTAGGCCTTCAGCTTCCAGAATGGCTGCGGTTTTTTGCCCTTCAGCCAGCAGAATAGCCTGACGTTTTTCCCTCTCAGCACGCATCTGTTTTTCCATGGCAGTCTGAATATCCTGGGGGGGCAAAATGTTTTTTAATTCTACCCGATTTACTTTAATACCCCATTTATCAGTGGCTTCGTCCAGGATAGCCCTCAGCCTGGTATTAACTAAATCCCTGGAGGTAAGGGTTTGGTCAAGCTCCAGATCCCCCACTATATTTCTCAGGGTAGTAGCTGCCAGGTTGTCGATGGCAAATATCGGATTTTGTATTTCATAAGTGTATTTGAAGGGAGATGTTACCTGATAGTAAATAACTGTATCAATCATCATGGTGACATTGTCCTTAGTAATAACCGGCTGGGGCGCAAAACTAACCACTTGTTCTCTCATATCAACAATGGCTCGGAAACCGTCAATAAAGGGGATAATTACATTAATACCCTTCTCAGCAGTTTTGTGATACTTACCTAATCTTTCCACAATTCCAACGGTTGCCTGCCGGATTATTTTAATTGATGAAAAAGCAATTAAAATTACAAATAACACGATTACCGCATTTACAAAAACCGTTAACATATGATCATTCCTTTCATTTCCTAAGTTGGTAAAAATCATTCATTTTCAAAGTTTAAATAACCGATTTCTTAACTACCAGCTTAACTCCATCAATAGCATCAACTACGATCCGAACGTCTATCTCTATTTCCTCAGCTGCTACTGCCGTCCAAATCTCCCCGTTAACCTTCACTTGACCGTAGTGCAATGGGGATATACTGGTCGTGGATATACCGTGCTGTCCTATCAATGCATTGACATTACTAAGCGTATCATTTGATTTAACTAGTTTTAACACCAGGGGACGAGTAAATACAACAAAAACGAGAGTAATGAGAGCAAAGACCAGCAACTGGCCCGGCAAGCTGACCAGCAATGTCACACTAACTCCTGCAGCCACCAGTAAAGCAGCCAGAGCCAACCATAGAAACCAGAAACCGGAAGTAAAAATTTCAACGGCCCCACACAATACAGCTACCAATATCCATTGTACTGCAGACATAAGCATTGCCTCCTTCACCAATATAATATGCAATAACATTAAAATGATTTTGATTAAAAGATGTAATCTACTTCTAAAATAAATAAACAACCAAACCAAAAATGAACATATACAAGAGATATCATATATTGGCATTTATGATGACCCTATAGGATTATTATATACCAAAATCATATATAGAAGAGCTTTTTGCGGTGGAATCCAGATTATGTTATTCATACGCTTCAAAGATCCCAATATTGTCACAATATTAATTTTTTCACCTTTAAACATTTCCAGTTGCGGTCGTTGGGTTAGCTTATACCACCCATCTGCACTCGAAAACCCTATAACCTTACAAAAGTTTAACCGGTATAAACCAAGAAAATCTCCGTCGACCTCCACGTAGTCGGCGGCGTTGGACATGTTAATGGTCACATAGATACCACCGACCTGATAGCTTCCCTGCACCGTCAGCCGTAGAGATATAATTCGTATTGGATATCAAACTTTATCTGCCTTATATACATCTCTAATACCTAACCTTTCGGTTATCTACTGCGGCTTTGTTTTTTTACCAATAGTTGACAGCTAGCTCTTAACTTGCGTGTTATGGCATAAAAAATGCCGCCTTTGCAGACAGCACCACCCTATAATTTATATGGGGATTTTTTTGTTTGAGCAGGGTGGCAGTTGACAAACCACTGATATTGGGAAGTTCAATGTCTAGAAAAACAACCTTCGGCTGTAGAGAATCTAACATTTCGAGGACTTCTTCTCCAGTAGATACTTCACCCAGAACCGTAATTTTCGAAAATTCCGTCAGGTAAGAGTGTATCAGTTGCCGCACCGGCAAGTCGTCCTCAATAATTATCACGCCAATTTTTCCATTATTTGTATCCACGTTATACTTCCTTCCAATCCATCCCCAATATTCTCCATAAAGCTATAAAAACCCTTTTTCAAATGGAATAAGTGGGAAAATCAATTTCAGGCATTACTGGCGATAGGGAATCAGAGTGTAATACTTAGAGTTCTAAATAACATTTGTCAAATTGCTTTTTTAGAGGGAAAATATGACTTGGCATGGATACTAACCATTACAAGAGTAAAAATCCATTCTTTTGGTTAATAAAAGCAATAATGCAGCCCATTTCTAAATCAGGAGAGGATGTTAGGAATGTCTTTAATCCTTTTCAGGAGCATCGCAGTATTTCTGGAATCATTTTGCACTATACTGGCAACGCTCATTTTGCTGGGATACGACCTTAAAGCTATATGGCGAAAGACATTCGTTTATGGTTTAGCAATCACCATTTTGGCTAACCTTACTTATCTGATCGTTATTGAAGGTATACGGAATCCAATTAATTGGATAATAAACATAATCATTTACAAGATCGTATTTCGTGCCAAATGGTGGGTATACTTCCGCCGAAGAAGTAATATCCAGCAGTGTTACCGACTTCTTTAATACCGTACGCAGCCAGCGCCATGACTTCAGCAACCACTTGCAAGTAATAGCCGCCCTGAACCATAATAATCAGAAAGATGAATTGGAGACATATATCGTCGATTTAAATTTCGAAGTCTCGGCCTATAATCAAGTTCTGAAGGTTGATAATCCCTTCGTTTCCGCCCTTGTAATCGCCAAAATGGCCCGGGCCGATGCTGGAAGAATCAGGTTTGAGATGGATGTCAATACTCCTCTTGCAGACACCACCAGAAACATCCTGGCTATAGTTAGTATCCTGGGCAACCTGTTGGACAACGCCATCGAGGCAGTGGAACAGCAGGAATTGGAAAACAAATGGGTTCGATTGCTTATCCATAAAAAAGGGCCTTTTTTAATCCTTGAAGTTAGCAATCCAGGGACCATTGAACCTGAAATAGCTGCGAGCCTTTTTCAACCCGGCTTCACATCAAAAGATCGATTCCATGAAGGGTTAGGTCTGTACTCAGCCAGTGAATTAGCCCGCAGATTGGGCGGTAGTATAGAATACAACTTTAAAACTAACAGAATTACATTTTCGTTGCTTATCCCCAAATAAGACTTGCTGGACAAGTCAAAGGTGGCAAGTAGGGATGGTTCTTAACTTGCTTAATCACACACAATTCAACTGATTCGTGATTTACTGAGACCGCAAAAAAGTTCCCCCAGTTCTTTTCTAACAAATTATTTATGCGTTGTGCCAATATCTTTTTACCGGGACTTGCGGGGCACCGGAACAGGGTTCCTATTCAAAACTGGGGCGGTATGAGTTCAAGAGCTTTTCTAGGCTAGTAATCTGTTTAAATGTCAAGACTTTGCACAAAGTCTCCTGGTGAACCTATTTTTATTGATAGCTCTTCATTGTCCAAGGACAGGAAGTGTTTATCCAGACTGATTAACCAGTCTGCCCTGGAGCTTAGAGCAGAAGCAAGAATCCTGGAATCGTGATGGTTGATTAATTCCTTCGCCTGAGCTAGGCTTTCTTCGCTCGGTTCAACCATTATAAACGGCAATAAACGAAACAACTGATAATAATGCGCAAGACAATCAGGCAGCTTTCTTTCCACATTCCGCGTTACTTCCCTAACAACTTCCTCAGAAATAACTGGAACTAGAAATCCTAATTCGGCCAGATTAAGTATTTCGCGTGAACCTCCCTTGGCCGAAGCCAGACCGGCAATTATAACACTACTATCAAGGAATACTTTAATCGGTTTCGTATTCATGGCTACCCTCACGCAAACTTGACAGTAATTCTTCCAGGTTCATGTTTTCTTTTTTCATCGCATATTCAACCTGCCTGGCCAGTTCATTGACCATGGTTTCTTCAGGAATTACCACCATGGCCCGGCCAATACTTAGAACCTGCAAAATTGAGTCTTCTTTGAAGCCTAAACGCTCCCGGATCTCAGCCGGAACAGTAAACTGGCCTCTCTCCCTCATCCGCACTTTCCGATTTATGACAGCCTTCGGCATCACATATTCCTCCTTTGGATTCACATATTTCTGATTTCAGAATATGTGAATTCGCGGAGCAAGTCAAGAAAAAGCAGTGAAGTTAAAGTTTTATTGCCGCTGCCATCCGCATCACCCACCGTACTAAAGGTGTAATCTCCGGCAGCAAGAGTGTTATCATGTAAAATCAGGTATATCCAGGCACCCGTTTCGAGGTGAAGGCAGGGTTAGTATTAATTCTACGCTTACTGAATTAATAATACCCTGATTGATACTTGGATTAGCAGGCGGGCTGTTATCTATTAATACTCCATAGATGGAGATGTAGGTGACCTTTGCTACTATTGCTCCATTTTCATAATGGGAGGGCTGGTATTCCGGGTTCCGTTGTTTTAAAGGTAGATGGCGGCTTTTTCCCGGGTCTACTCCTTGATTAAGTGTCAGCTGAGCTGCACCAGTTGGTTTATGGTCATGTTACTGTAGTTTATGTCTACTATTTTGCCTTCTGCCTGCATATGACAAGGATATTGTATTTTGGGGGACGGAACGGAGGTTATTGCGGAGGGCTTTTATATCTGGCCCAGCGCATGTTCATGATTCGGGGACAGACGGATAAAGACACGGTGGTAAAAATGGCCGAGGGAGTGAAATCTTCAATAAGTTGCTTAAGGGATTCTCAAATGAATTTATTAAAGAACTTTTATGTCAAGTCAAGCAATGGACTGCTACTCAGCCCTCATTTATCAGGGCTTTAATGCCCAATTTGGGCTGCGAAATTTGAGTTACACTGTAATTCCTATCTATTACACAGAGAATATTTTCCCGTACTTAAATCAATTATAATTGTAAAAATACTTTAATATCCCGAATCATCTATTTTCCAATTACCGGTCTTACCATCTCTGATAAGTATCCAGTTCCAGCCATTATATGGTGAATGCGGATTCAAACTGACAGGTCCACCAGTCCCATTAACATAAAAATTTGAGAACAAAATAATCACATTTTCCTCTTTAACTCCATTGACCGAACCTCTTCCAAAAGACATATAAGATGCAATTTCCGAATTTGATTTTTCTTCGTCATACCATAATTTTTTTAGATCACACCCTTGAAAATTTTTTTCAAAATTTTCAATTACACAATTTACTGCTGTTTGTACTTCTTCCTTACTGAACTTTGTAGATTCTCCAATATCAATGGTAACATTGGCATTTAGATAAAATAGTATTAAAACCACCAAACAAACCAAAACCAAACAAGCTATTGTTATCAATTTTTTCATTAAGGTTCCTCCTATATATTTTAAAATCTCTAACTAATAGAAAATATTAATGGAGTTTTTTGAGGCATATTCAACCGCATTAATAAATTATTTATATATATTGTTATTACAGATCTTAGAATCTTAAAAGTCCACGTATTCTTATACTAATCATAAAAATACGTGGACTTAGTTTCAACTAAAATAAGTTTACCAAAAATGTTCGTCCCTACCATAAGAGAAGTCTGAATAATACATTGACATTGGATAATTTAGTCTATCATTACTATGAGCACAAAGCAACCAACCTTAAGTATCACTACAACCAGCAACAAAAATTATTCGTCATCCTGGATGATTTCCAATGGAGCGAGTATTACCACGACGCTTTTCAGGCCCTGGCCGAGTTTTGGAACACACACCCCGAAGAGTATCAAATTGTTTTGAACTATGGGGCACGTATTATCAGGCTAGACCATCTGTCCGAAGATGATCCTGAGATTGAACATCTCGCCCGGGAAGGGGCCGTAACGATACTTAGATTGTTCGTTACGATTCTTCTTTGTGTGTGATAAAGTATAATTAACAAAAAATGGCTCATCCAAAAGCGTTACATAAAAGTAATTTCACATAGTCTAAAACATAGGAGGTGGATAAACATTTTTAAAAAAAATACACTAATATTGCTGGTTACGGCAACAATTGCCGCAATAGTATTATTGGTTGGCGTACTGTGGGTACTGGGCTTTTTCCAGACCGGTCCTGAAAAAGTGGGATTGGCAGATTCGGTGGAACTTTCTCCGGACGACGATCAGATTGTTTTCTCGTATTACCAGGATGGTATAGCCTCATTGTATACGGCAAGTGCAGATGGGACTGATGTTAAGTTACTGGCTGGCATGAAGGACACTTCCCTGCTGCGGC
>JAQUUV010000072.1:3359-9077 GCA_028693695.1 Syntrophomonas sp. | reverse complement strand
ATAATTCAGAATGGCGTTGCAGATATAATGATAAGCGGAGGTACTGAAGCGCCCATTACCCCTTTGAGCATAGCTGGGTTTTGTGCGATGAAAGCCTTATCTACCCGGAATGACCAACCCGAAAAAGCATGCCGTCCTTTTGACATTGATCGAGATGGCTTTGTTATGGGTGAAGGTGCCGGGATTGTTATCCTGGAAGAACTTGATCATGCTTTGAAACGGGGCGCCAAGATTTATGCTGAATTAGTAGGCTACGGCAGTAGTGCTGATGCCTACCACATTGTCCAGCCCGATCCCGAAGGAAACGGAGCCGCTCGCGCTTTAACCGCTGCCTTGGCCGAAGCTGGGATAAAAGCTGGAGAAATAGACTATATGAATGCCCATGGTACGGGTACTCATATTAATGACATGGTAGAAACCAAAGCCTTAAAACAAGTTTTGGGTTCAGATAGCAATAATATGGCGATTAATTCTACCAAAGGATCCACTGGGCATATGCTGGGAGCGGCTGGTGCGGTTGAACTTATTGCCAGCGTTTTAAGCTGTAACCATGATCTGATCACCCCCACCCTGAATCTGGATAATCCTGATCCAGAGTGCGATCTAGATTATGTCAGGGGAGAGGCCAGAGCACGGAATATCGAAATAGCGGCTTCAGAATCCTTGGGTTTTGGGGGGCATAATGCTGTTCTTATAATAAGAAAATTTAAACAATAGAGGTTATGTATGGATATAGTTATGGATATAAATGAAATAATGCAAATCCTACCACATCGTTATCCTTTTCTCCTGGTAGATCGGATTATCGAGCTTGAACCTGGTGTAAAAGCGGTAGGTATTAAGAATGTCACCATCAATGAACCTCATTTTTCAGGTCATTTTCCGAGTAGGCCTATTATGCCCGGGGTTCTGCTGATTGAAGCCATGGCTCAGGTAGGAGCCTGTGCCCTTTTTAGCCAAGATAAATATCGGGGTCAATTGGGTTTTTTAGCTGGAGTAGAAAAGATGCGTTTTAAGCGCCAAGCCGTTCCCGGTGATAGCCTAACAATTAAATGTGAGGTAATAAAAATCAAAAGTAATTTTGGATGGTTTAAAGGCGAAATCCATATTCAAAATGATTTAGTATGTCGGGGTGAACTCATGTTTGGTATGGAGAGGTCATCTCGAAAGGATGATTAACATGTTTAATAAAAAAAGGGGTTATATCGATCTATCAAATGCTAAGAAAAATCAAGCTGCATTAGATAGTGAAGGTAATTTTTCCTGCCCAAGTTGTTCGGCATGGATATCCGAAGCCCAGAAAATACAGAACAATGACTTTTGTCCGAGATGTTCATATCATTTTGCTGTATCTGCCTGGGAAAGAATCCATGCCATTTGTGACGAAAATAGCTTTGAAGAGTGGGATGCTAATGTAAGCTCTGTAAATCCGCTGGAATTTCCCGGTTATGAAGAAAAGCTGGCTAAGGCGCAGGAGGAAACCGGGCTGATTGAAGGCATAGTAACTGGCCGAGGCAGCATTGGGGGATTTGACGTAGTCATAGGTGCCATGGATTCACGCTTTATGATGGGCAGCATGGGTTCGGTGGTGGGTGAAAAGATTTGTCATGCTATGGAAAAAGCTATCCAGTATTCGCTTCCCTGTATAATTTTTTGTTGTTCAGGTGGAGCCCGTATGCAGGAAGGCATGTTTTCTCTGATACAGATGGCCAAAACTAGTGCGGCGGTGGGGCGCTTGCATGAAGCCGGGCTATTATATATAAGCATACTGACCCATCCGACAACTGGAGGGGTTACAGCCAGCTTTGCTTCCCTGGCCGATATTATCATTGCCGAAACCGGTGCTTTGATTGGGTTCACTGGTCCCCGTGTTATCCAACAAACCACTGGGCAAATACTACCTCCAGGATTCCAACGCTCTGAATATCTTATCAAACATGGAATGGTTGATTTAGTTCAACCCAGAGTGGAGGTGCGTTCTTTGCTGATACGCTTGTTGAACGTTCATCAAGGAGGAAATCATGGCTAAAAACAAATTTGAGTTTGAAGCTCCTTACCTATTATTAGAATCCAAGTTAGATGAATTAAGAAAACTGTCGGTACAATTAAATACTGATTTCAGCGCGGAAATTGCCAATATAGAAAAACGTCTTGATCAAATGAGGGAAGAAAGATACCAGCATCTTACGCCATGGGAACAGGTGCTGCTGGCCCGTGATGTTGATAGGCCTACGACGAAGGATTATATAAAATTGCTTTGCAGCGATTTTATTGAGTTGCATGGAGATAGACTATATGGGGATGATCCAGCTATCATAGGCGGAATAGGAATTATTGACGGAAGAGCGGTTACCGTAGTTGGGCACCAAAAAGGCCGAGATACCAAAGAAAATATTAACAATAATTTTGGTATGCCACGTCCCGAGGGCTATCGCAAAGCACATCGGCTGCTACTGGAAGCGGAAAAGTTTGGTCGGCCAGTGTTAACATTTATTAATACCCCGGGGGCCGATCCAGGTATGGGAGCAGAAGAGCGTGGCCAGGCCTGGGCTATTTCTGAGATGTTACTATGCCTGAGTTCATTAAGGGTGCCAGTCGTTTCAGTCGTCACCGGCGAAGGAGGCAGCGGAGGGGCGTTGGCCCTAAGTGTAGCCGACCGCATTATAATGCTTTCTAATACGGTTTTTTCAGTAGCCTCACCTGAGACCTGTGCCTCGATCTTATTGCGGGATTCAAAAAGAGCCGATGAAATGGCGGCATCACTAAAGATTAATGCGAAATCGCTTTACGACATGGGGATTGTAGATGAAGTCATCGAAGAACCCCCCCGGCAGTATCTTTTGGAATCAACAGCTTTTGTACAAACCCTGGAAAATAGTATAAAAAGGCATTTGGATGAGTTATGTTCATTAGATGTTTCGGAATTGGTAGAACTACGATATCGCCGTTTCAGGAAAATCGGCAAGTTTAATGAATAGAGTGTAGCCAAGGACATAAAGGATCAAGCTTACACTGATCCAAACTAAGTATACAAAACGTGACAAGGGGAAGGGAAATTCAGGGACGGTTCTTGAATTGAATTTCCTGTCCCTTTGTCACGTTTTGTTTTTGATACAAAATTAGACTTATAATCCTTGGTTATGCTAAAATGTACCTGTTAAGCGAAATGGAGGTGCTACCCGTGCTTAAGTTGGAAGATATTTGCATGCAGGTCAGTAATGATAACGGAGAAAATATAGAAATTCTTAAAGGCTTAAACATTAAGTTCCAGAAGGGTAAAGTATATGCGGTAACCGGCCCTAATGGCGGAGGGAAAACTTCTATTGCCAAGGTTATAATGGGTATCTACAGGCACAGTAAGGGACATATATATCTGGAAGATGAAGACATCAGTGAACTTTCCGTAACTGAAAGAGCTAGGAAGGGCATTGGATATGCGTTTCAACAACCCCCTCGTTTCAAGGGTTTAACCATAAAGGATATTCTTAATATAGCTTCTCCAGAAGCAGATCTAATATATCTTAGAAAGTATCTGCGGGATGTGGGTCTATGTCCCGAGGATTACTTGGATCGAGATCTGGGAGCGGGTTTGAGCGGTGGAGAGATTAAGCGCATTGAGATGGCCCAACTATTGCTGCGGGCTCCATTAATCAGCATTTTCGATGAACCGGAAGCTGGAGTGGATTTGTGGACCATACAGAAACTACTGGGACTAATAGTGTCCAGGTATAAGAATAATCCCCATAAAACAGCTGTTATCATCACCCATAACGAAAAAATTATTCCTATGTGTGATGAGATTTTGGTCATTGATGGAGGGGTGATTACCGCCCAGGGAACCCCCAAGGAAATATGGCATTTAATTAAAGACGAAATAGAATGCAAAGTACGTGATCAGTGTCAGGGGGATGTGATTTATGAAATTAAGTAAACTGGACTTGGACTTGCTTAATACAATAGCGGATATAAAGGGCGTACCCAGTGGTGCACTTAATATACGGCTTAATGGAGCGTCACTTATCAGACAATCTTCTCCCAATATTTCGGTAGGCCCCAATGCTGATGGTACTGGATTAATCGTAGAAATAAAGCCAGGTACCCGGGATGAAACGGTACACGTACCAGTTGTTTTGACCCAAGCGGGTTTACAGGACAAGGTATATAACACCTTTATTGTGGGGGAAGGTGCGGATGCTACCATTATTGCCGGTTGTGGAATACATAATGATAGCCATGCTATTTCTCGGCACGATGGTATACATGAGATTATTGTAAAAGCCGGAGCAAAGCTGAAATATCTTGAAAAGCACTACGGCGAGGGCAGCGATGCAGGTAAAAGGGTGTTGAATCCCACTACTGTAATTACGGTGGAAGCAGGTGCCAGTGCAGAATTAGAGATGGTGCAAATTAAGGGTGTAGATGACACAGTACGCTCTACAATAGCCCATGTTCATGAAAAGGGAAATCTTAAAATCATTGAGCGATTACTTACCCAGGGAGAACAAAAGGCCGAATCTGATATTCAAATCGTCTTGGAGGGAACTGGCGGGACTGCCCAGGTCTTATCCAGGGCGGTAGCCCAGGGCAACTCCTTTCAATTGTTCCGGGCCGCATTGATCGGTAAGGCGGCCTGTTTAGGACATGTTGAATGTGACGCAATCCTTATGGATAAGGCTCGTATTAGGTCAATCCCCGAAATTCAAGCTGAAAACGCCGATGCAGTATTAACTCATGAAGCAGCTATTGGTAAAATAGCAGGAGAGCAACTTGTGAAATTGATGTCACTGGGTTTAACTGAGGAAGAAGCAGTGAATACCATTTTGGAAGGATTTTTGAGATGAATATAAATCTTTTTAAAACTTATATAAGGGTAGTTGAAACCCAGAACTTATCTAGGACTGCTGATGAATTTGGAATTTCTCAGCCAGCAGTTACCAAACAGATTCAGTCTCTGGAAGATATTTTTGGGGTGCTGCTACTGGAAAGATCAGGTCGCAAGCTAAAACCTACTGAAGCAGGAGAAACCTTATATCAGTGTGCCCGTGAAGTTATCAAGGCAGTGGAAAAGACAGAGAGAGCGATGGAAGAAGTGGCAGAGAGTCGGAAGGGAAGCCTATATCTAGGAGCTAGTACTATACCGGGTCAGTATATTCTGCCGTATTTAATTAAAATATATAAAGATAAATATTCCAGTATCAGCATTAGTATGGACATCGCGGATACAGAGAAAATATTCAATAAAGTTGCGGAAAGGGAGCTAGATCTGGGTATCGTCGGTGGCTGGATTAATAACCGCAAAGTGGATGGCTATAAATGGCTGGAGGATGAACTGGTGGTTATTGTTCCTGAGAATCATAAGCTGGCTCGAAACCATGAGCTTAAATTAAGCAGTTTGGTAAATGAAAGATGGATATTTCGCGAAAAGGGTTCTGGAACCAGAAGAGCGGTGGAAGAATTGCTTATGTCACATGAGATTAAGAGAGATGACTTAAATATTTATATGGAAGCTGGAAGCACCGAGGCGGTACTGGCAATGGTGGAATCTGGGATGGGTATATCTATCGTATCTCGTTGGGCTATTAAGAGGATCGAACACCGCAAAATGAAGGCATTGAAACTAGATGAGCTGGATGCAAAAAGATATCTGTATGTTATATATCCTCGACAAAAAATACGCCGCAAAACGGTAAATAATTTTCTTGAGTATTTAAAAAGCTT
>JAQUUV010000072.1:0-3259 GCA_028693695.1 Syntrophomonas sp. | reverse complement strand
ACTAACCTATTGAGAGTAAGCAGTATTTTGCCCCCGGGTTGTCAATTTGAACCCGACTTGGTCATCCCGCCGGGATCATTATTGCCTATAGCCTATGGATCCATAACTAGTTCGGAAAAAGGGGCTATTATTTCTGCGGCAGTAGCAGTAGGTATAAAAAGTGATAGCTTTGGGGTTATTATGGAGTTTTCAGGGAATTGCAGCAAGAAAGAAGCTGAAGCCCAAGTGACCAAGATGGTAGAGGAAGCCTTTCGCATTCGCGGGATCGAACTAGAGGAAGTGAAAGTGGCCGCTTGTGAACATCTAGTAGAGAACATAGGCTGTGCCTTTGCCGCAGTACCGCTCTGGTACTAGAAAAATTATGCAGAGCGTAGGTTTGCATTAATAAGGGGGAAAAATAATTGGATTTTTGGGTAACTGAATATCAAACCCCGGCATTGGGGTTTAGCTGTAAGACTACAGAAACATTAAGAGTGGAACAAACGCCATTTCAACATTTAGCGGTGATAGAAACCGAGCAGTTCGGTAGGATGTTATTACTGGATGGTATGGTAATGACCACAGATAAAGATGAATATGTCTATCATGAAATGATTACTAATATTGCTCTAAACTCACACCCCAACCCCAAAAACGTACTAATTATTGGTGGTGGGGACGGTGGTGCTTTGCGTGAAGTAGTTCGTCATCCGCAGGTAGAAAAGGGGACTTTGGTTGAAATTGACGAAAAAGTTATAGACGCTTCACGTCAGTATTTCCCCCAACTATCATGTTCTTTCGAAGATCCCAAAGCCCTAGTAGTAGTTGAGGATGGTATTAAATATGTAAAAGACCGGAAAAATGAATTTGATATTATCATGGTAGATTCCACCGAACCGGTAGGGCCTGCTGTGGCATTGTTCTCAACGGAGTTTTACCAGCAATGTTTTGAGGCTCTCAAGGATGATGGCATGCTGGTGGTTCAGAGTGAATCCCCGTTTTATAATGCCAACGTTATTAAACAGGCTTTTGGAGGGATTAAACAGGTATTTCCCATTACTAAGCTCTATCTCGCCAATATTCCCACTTATCCCAGTGGGCTTTGGAGTTTTACCATAGGGTCGAAAAAACACGATCCTGAAAACCTGATTAATAAAAACGACTATGATCTAAAGTACTATAATGAAGGTATTCACCAGGCTGCTTTCAAATTGCCAAGCTTTGTAAGAAATATTATTGAACAGGGTGAATAGACTATGCAGACAAACTTACTGCCATTTTTAGAGCGAAAAGCTTCATTCTTATGCAGCAGCGAGCAACTAGATGAATGTGACAGGGTTATCATTGGCCTCCCCATGGACTTTACTACCAGTTTTAGGCCGGGAACCAGGCTAGCTCCTTACCGGGTGCGGGAGGTTTCTGAGGGGGTGGAGGAGTATAGCATTTACCAGGATCGGTCTTTGGATGAAATATTCTTCTATGATGCCGGTGATATAAGTATTCCCTTCGGTAATGTAGGGGTAAGTTTGCAGAGGATGGAAGCAACCGCGAGGGAATTGCTTGTAATGCATAAGAAAATATTTTCCATCGGCGGCGAACATCTGGTTACGTTACCCTTGATAAAGGCTTATAGAGATTTCTTTCCGAACTTGGTAGTGATCCAGATGGATGCTCATGCTGATCTTAGAGAGGAATACCTGGGAGAGAGCCTTTCCCATGCCACAGTTATGCGGCATATTCTGCAATTGGTAGGGGAAAGAAACCTGTTCCAGCTTGGTATTCGTTCGGGAACCCGGGAAGAGTTGCAGTATGCTTCGAGATCGAGCAACCTGTATTTAGATTGTTTCCTATCTGTTATGGATGAAGTGAAGAATAAGGTAGGGGATAGACCTGTATATATAAGCCTGGATATTGATGTGCTTGATCCTGCTTTTGCACCTGGAACCGGTACGCCGGAGGCCGGTGGAGTATCATCCCGCGAATTGCTCCAGATGCTGAATGGACTAAGTGACTTGAACGTAGTGGGTTTTGATATGGTCGAAATATCACCACCGTTTGACATCGGTGACAATACTTCGATCTTAGGTGCGAAGATTATGCGCGAAGCTTTGCTGGCTTACTAAAGACTTGTTCAGAAAAAACTAACTAAGGTCGTGGCATTTCAACCATGGCCTTAGTCTAGCGTGAAAAATCCTCAGAGTATTCTGCCTTTTTTATTTATTGACAGCCCCTTACCTTACCAGTTGGAATGGATAAACCCAAATCAGGTCACTGTGTTCAGGTCGGCTAAAGATCATCAAATCCTCCATCCAGTTCAAGACCTTCTCAAATTCATCCTCGTAGGCATCTTCCTCGATACTATCATCCAGCGATATTTGGAAAACAGCTACCGGTATCTCCATCCAGTTCAACATCCGCAGTTCTTCTAATCCTTCATCTAAAAATTCTAGTGATGATATGGGCATGGAAAAAGGAGCGCGGTCTTTGCGTTTGATATGATTTTCCAGCATGCCAATAATTTTCTTAAGCTTTTCTTCTTTTTCTTCAGTGATTAGGTATTGGAACAAAACATCATAAAGGTTTTGGGTTAGAACGATAGATGTGATGGTAGGGAGCATCAGATGCTGTTCCTGCCTTATAAAATTTAGTTTAAAGTTTTTTGGCTCCGGCAATTAAAACAACTCCTTACGGTAATAAAGTGTGGTGCTGTATTATTTCCATTATCGCTTTTTTTTAGGTATAATACAAATCAAACGTACAAATTGTCGGCGTACTCAGCTTGAGCTGATAACTCTATGCGAAAACAGTTGCTATATTGATTTGCTTTAAAATAAGCAGGCATTATGTTAAAATACTATAGACTATTTGTAGGTGGGTATGAAATGAAAATTGCTATTGATGGCCCTGCGGGTGCGGGCAAGAGTACTTTGGCCCGAGTGCTGGCTCGGAGCTTGGGCTTTGTTTACATTGATACCGGAGCTATGTATCGGGCATTGACCTGGAGAGCTCAACAAAAAGGCATAAATCTAAAAGATGATTCCTCCCTTTATGCACTGGCTAATTCCATTGATATTCATTTTGAATCGAGAGCAGGCATTCAGGGAGTATTTTGTGATGGGGAAGATATTACTGACGCGATTCGTTCGCCTGAGGTAAACGCTGAGGTTTCCATCGTGGCCGCTCACCCTCTGGTTAGAGAAATAATGGTGAAAAAACAACAGATCATGGCCCAGACCCGTAATGTTATAATGGATGGACGCGATATTGGAGAGCAGGTTTT
>JAQUUV010000071.1:4852-9116 GCA_028693695.1 Syntrophomonas sp. | reverse complement strand
CCGCGGCAGGTACAGTTTCTTTTACTGGCTATAAACCGGTCTATGGTCTTACGGTGATAATTGATCATCCTGACGGCAAACAAACCCTGTATGCTCATACCCAGAAGACGTATGTACATAAAGGGGAGAAGGTTAACCAGGGAGAAACGATAGCAGCAGTAGGAATGACTGGGGTAACCACCGGTCCCCACGTTCATTTTGAGGTAAGGATTGGAAATAAAGTGAGTAATCCAGTGAGTTACCTCCGGCGTTAAGAGTGTGACAGGGGAATGGGGTGAACAAGGGGACGGTTATCGCGTTCGTTTGTTCACCTTATTTGTTTTGAGGGGGGCTTTTTTTATGCCTCCAAATAGGGTAGGCTATTGGGGGGAGAGGTGAATCAGAAGAATATGTTTCTTACTCTATATGCCAACGATAAAGGTGATATCATAGAGCGTCGTCAGTTAGGTATGCTGGGGCGTAGTGGCATGGATTGGGTGGTGCCGGAGCAAGGGGAGATGATACCCCTTCCCAATGGAGCATCGCTGGTTAGCATCCCCGGGCATATCCCGGTAGGAATAGATGAAAATGATCGTTTAAGCCACTTTACTTCGGGCCATGGAACCCGGAAAGCCCAAGCTGTAGCAGCACTGTTGCCCCAGGGTTTTACTCGTACCTTCTTACCGGCCGGTGTAAGTCCGGATCAGGATGTACGGTTACCCCTCATGGGTTACGCGGCGGTAGGTTTTAAGGATGAGAAGATATGGGTAGCCGCGGTGCAGAGTGATGAGCATCGAAAGTGGCATCCTTGTTATTACAATACTGAAGGGCTGCCGAGCAAGATTAACCGGATGCTTAAGAAATTTCCCGAAAATCGCATATTGAAGCAATTAGCCAACTGTTCACTTCAATATAGTTGTTATACGGCACAGAATATCTTTTATGGTCGCTGGGAAGCCGGGATACCGACCATGACTGCCTGTAATGCTGGATGTATTGGGTGCATTTCTGAAAGCCATATAGAGGTTGATTCCCCGCAGCAACGACTGGATTTTCATCCTTCGGTTCAGGAAATAAGTGAACTGGGTATTGAACACTTAAGCCATGCTCGAGAGGGAATCATCAGCTTTGGACAGGGCTGTGAAGGAGAGCCTTCCCTGAATGCGGATACTCTGGCTCAAGCCGTTATAAAGATTCGACAGCACAGCCAGCAGGGCACTATTAATATAAATAGTAACGCGGGGTACACCGTCGGGATAAAAAAGCTCTGCCATGCGGGGCTGGATGCCATGCGGGTAACCATATTTTCTTGTGGGGAAGATAATTATAATCGTTACCATTGCCCCAAAAACTATCGACTGGATGATGTAGAGCGCTCTATTCAACATGCGAAGGAGAAGAACTTGTATGTATCTTTAAACTTGCTTACCTTTCCAGGCTTCACTGATCGAGAAGAGGAAGTTGAAGTGCTGTTGGATTTTGTGCAAAGAAATGGGGTAGATATGATTCAGTTGCGAAACCTTAATATCGACCCGGCTTTGCTATTTCATCATATTCCGGTCGGAGGAGAGGTTTTGGGGATCAATCAGTTTATCCATATTTTACAGGAAGAAATGCCAAGACTAAAAATAGCTTCCTATTCTCACCCAGTGCGATAATATGGGGCGTGCTTGAGAAAGGTCTTTAGGTAACGATAGACACTGAAAAACACTGACCCTTCGGGCACGGATTTCACTGATTTTTCTTGAAAAAGGTCTGTGTTAGTCATAGAAGTCTGTGTCCGTCTGTGTCTATCGTTTTTCTTATATCGCATCATCCGTCAACTACGAAGTTAAGTTAGTAAGATTAAGTGTCAGGAGGAGAGAGGCATTTTGGAAAACAAGGGACCATTTCAGGTGAAAGAATTAAAGGCTATGAATACCGGACAACAGATCTTTGGAAAGTTTCTGCTGCTAGACAAGGTACATCGCAAGACCAAAGATGGCAAAGATATGTATAACATTAAGCTGGGTGATGCTTCCGGAGATATTGATGGCGTGGTGTGGGAGAATTGCCAGATAGCCGGAGAATTTCAAGCGGGGGCTGTGATCGGCCTACTCGGAGATATAGGTAATTTTAATGGTAAAACCCAGGTGAATGCCAAACGGATTAAGGTATTAGATGAAGATCCGACTACTTATCTGAAAGGGCCAGTGGTCAGTCGGAAGGTGTTGCAGCAGAAGTTTGAACAATATATGCAATCCATAAAAGATATTCATATGAGTGTTCTTTTGGATCGGATTTTTAGCTCTGATGTAAAAGAGGGATTTTTTAAGGCTACTGCCGCCAAGACCATTCATCATAATTATAGCGGAGGCCTGTTGGAACACACTTTGGAAGTAGCGGATTTATGTATCCAGGCATACCCGGTTTTTCCTGGGTTGAACCGCGATTTGCTGGTGGCCGGAGCCTTGCTTCATGACATTGGTAAAATTGGGGAATTGGAACTAAAGGTGGTTCCGCAATATTCGGTGGAAGGTAGGCTTCTAGGCCATATTGTTATGGGAACGGAGATGCTGACGGCTCAGGTTAATGGTATGCGTCAGGAAGGCTTGGATTTTCCTAATGAACTGGAATGGATGTTAAAACATATGATATTGAGCCATCATGGCAGTCTGGAGTTTGGTTCCCCGGTGATACCATTATTCCCGGAGGCTTTTCTACTGCACATGATGGATAACTTGGATGCTAAGATGTTCGTTTTCTTCAATAAAATAGAAGAGAGCGGAGGCGAAAATACGTTTTTCACTAACTATGATAATTTCTTCGCCCAACATTTTTTCAAGTATCGCTATAATGGGCCACAGGATGTAACAGAGGACTAGTGTGACAAGTGGACAGTTCGAAGAGTTTTTAATGATTTAGAGCTTCAAAACCACTAAAAGCAAAATATTTATGGTAAACTAAAATACCGTTAATGGAAAGATTCTTGTCTTTTGTGATTTTAATTGATATAATATTTCTCGCAGTTTGCATTAATTTATATAGTAGGAAAAGATGATATTAATCTGTTGATAGATGACCGAAACGAGGTGAAAGCGATGAAGGAAAAGATCCATCCTAAATATTTCCGTACCACAGCTAGATGTGCCTGCGGCAACGAGTTTGAAATTGGTTCTACCAAGGAGAGTATAAAAGTAGAGATTTGCTCGAAATGCCACCCTTTCTACACCGGAGACAAGTTGAGGATAGTGGATACGGCTGGGAGAGTAGAGAAGTTTAAGAAAAAGTATGGCTTGGCTTAGTTTGTAAATTGGTTGCTAGCAGGACAATAGTTCCTGCTTTTTTTCTCTGTCGCGACTTGCGTTGTAACGCTTAAAGGTGATTAATTATGAAAAAAAAACCTAGCTACGGCGGTATGGCCGTGATTGAAGGGGTCATGATGCGTGGCCCCCAGGAAACTGCCCTTGCGGTTCGGAAGCCTGATGGCAGCATCCAGGTGGAGAAGGAACCGAATAATGATTTGGGTAAACGCTATCCCTTTTTGAAGTGGCCGTTGATTAGAGGAAGCTATGTATTAATCGAATCAATGGTTGTAGGCGTAAGGATGCTGAACAAATCAGCTAACCTGTCCATAGAGGAAGAGGAAGAGGAGTTAAGCGCTAAGGAGATATTTTTTACCGGATTGGTAGCCGTTGTGATGGCGATGGTTCTTTTTGTAGCGCTTCCTACTGCTATTGTGCATTTCACCAAACAGTTTTTGGGTGGAGTGGTAAGCCAGAATATTGTTGAGGGTGTTATTCGGATTACATTCTTTTTGCTTTATGTTTATGCGATTTCGAAGATGAAAGAGATAGAACGGGTTTTCATGTATCATGGGGCTGAACATAAATCTATACTTGCCTACGAAGCAGGAGAGGAATTAACCGTTGCCAACGTACGCAAATACAGTACTATGCACCCCCGCTGCGGAACCAGTTTTCTGCTAATAGTGATGGTTATATCTATCCTGGTATTTGCCTTGTTAGGGGAGGGAACTCTTTTTTATCGGGTATGGTCGCGTATAGCCGTTTTTCCTATTGTTGCCGGGTTGGGCTATGAATTTATAAGATTTTCTGGAAAATGCTATCAAAACCGTTGGGCCCAATATGTGATTGCGCCGGGGCTATGGCTACAAAAGCTCACCACTCGCGAGCCTGATGATGGGCAACTGGAAGTAGCTTTAGCTGCTCTTCAGGCGGTACTGGTTGAAGATGAACCAGTTGCGGCCATATCTACAGAGCAAGGTTCCCAGCAATCAGCTTAG
>JAQUUV010000071.1:0-4752 GCA_028693695.1 Syntrophomonas sp. | reverse complement strand
AAACAGCCAAGCAAGGTAGTCCTATAAGGAGGAGCATATTGAATGCTACAAAAGTTAGAAAGCCTGGAAACAAAATATAACGAACTTAATGATCTTTTAAGCAATTCTGAGGTTATTGCTGACCAAAGCAGATATCAGAAGTATGCTAAGGCGTACTCTGACCTGGGGGAAATTGTATCTGTATACAGGGAGTTAAGGGCTGCCATAGAGGGTATTGAGGATGCGAAGAACATGCTTCGGGAAGAACCGGATGATGAATTTAAAGCGATGTTGCTATCCGAGATTGAAGATTTAGAGACCAAAAAAGCCCAACTGGAACAAAAGGTGAAAGTACTGCTTTTACCAACCGATCCCAATGATGAAAAGAGCGTCATCATGGAAATCCGTGCCGGTACTGGTGGAGAGGAGGCTGCACTCTTCGCGGCCACGCTTTTCAGAATGTACTCCCGTTTTGCAGAGGAACAGGGTTGGAGAATCGATATCATGGATTCTCATTTTACTGAATTGGGCGGAGTAAAGGAACTAATCTTTGTGGTTGATGGACAGGGAGCTTTCAGTAAGCTGAAGTATGAATCTGGGGTGCACCGGGTACAGCGGATTCCTTCCACTGAGTCTGGAGGGAGGATACATACCTCTGCAGCCACGGTAGCTGTTTTACCTGAGGCTGAGGAAGTAGAATTAGATATTAATGAAAATGACCTAAAAATAGATGTGTACTGTTCCAGTGGACCGGGAGGGCAATGTGTAAATACAACCCAATCGGCAGTACGGATTACTCATTTACCTACCGGGCTGGTTGTAACCTGCCAGGACGAAAAATCCCAACATAAAAACAAGGCCCAGGCTTTGCGGGTTTTGCGCTCGCGTTTGAAGGAAGTCATGGAAGCAGAAAAGAACAGTGAGACAGCAGGAACGCGTAAAAGCCAAGTTGGGTCAGGAGATCGCAGCGAAAGAATTCGAACTTATAACTTCCCCCAGGGACGGGTAAGTGACCACCGGATCAATCTTACGCTTCATAAACTGGATCAGATATTAGAAGGGCAGTTAGGAGAAATCATTGGTGCCCTGATGGCCAACGACCAAGCAGAACGATTAAAACAGGTGGATTAAAGTGCAAAAAAACTGGCGAATAAGAGATTTATTGGAATGGACAACCCGGTATTTCTTAGACAGAGGCATGCAGGAATCTCGCTTAGAGGCAGAGGTATTGCTGGCTTATGTGTTAGAGAAGAACCGGGTTTATTTATATGCGAATTATGAGGAGCCTGTGAATCAAGCCGAAAGAGAAACTTATCGGGGCTATATAAAGAGAAGGTCAGCAGGTGAGCCGCTGGCATACATCACAGG
Source organism: Syntrophomonas sp. (assembly GCA_028693695.1). Classification (GTDB taxonomy): domain Bacteria; phylum Bacillota; class Syntrophomonadia; order Syntrophomonadales; family Syntrophomonadaceae; genus PHAA01. The sequence continues at coordinate 3,405 of JAQUUV010000071.1, read as the reverse complement.
CCAGCGGGAGTTTATGTCGCTCTCTTTTCGGGTAAGTTCAGATGTCCTGATTCCTCGTCCAGATACCGAAGTTCTAGTGGAAACTGCGCTCAACCTGGCGAAGGCAGGAGGAATAAAGAGAATCTGCGATGTGGGCACGGGCTCGGGGGCGATTGCAGTCAGTCTAGCTGTTTATTTGAGTGAGGTTGAGGTATATGCGGTGGATTTATCCCCGGCAGCCCTGGAAATAGCCCGGGATAATGCCAGGATTCACGGAGCTTTGGTTACCTTAAGGGAAGGTGATTTGCTGGAACCGATGGTGAATGAGGAAAAAATGGATTTAATAACGGCAAATTTACCTTATATACCTGATGCCGAGTGGCAGCAACTGGACACTGGAGTTAAGGATTACGAACCTCGTATGGCTTTGGTGGCTCCAGGTGATGGGCTGGATTTATACCGCCGCCTTTTGCCGCAGGCCTATCAACTACTCCGACCGGGTGGGTTTATATTATTGGAAATAGACCCCCGTCAATCGGAGGTGGCAAAGGTTATGATGCAGAGCTTCAGCGAGATGGAGATTATACCGGATTGGGCTGGAAGAGATCGGTTACTAAAAGCGCGGAGGAATTTCTGATGATTACGACCAGATATATACGGGTGGATGCCAGGAACCCGGAAACTGAAATTATCGAAGTTGGAGCAAAATTAATAAGGGCTGGGGAACTGGTAGCTTTCCCTACCGAAACGGTCTATGGTCTGGGTGCGGATGCTTTTCAACCGGGGGCAGTAGAGAAAATTTTCCGGGCTAAAGGAAGACCACCTGAAAATGCCTTATTGGTTCATGTCAGCAGTATGGCTCAGGTTCAAAGGCTGGCCGCAGAAATACCAGTAACTGCCAGGAAGCTTATGGACCGGTTCTGGCCGGGGCCGCTTTCTATTATTCTTCCTTCTCGGCCCAGTGTACCGGAAATTGTTAGAGGTGGTTCAGCCGGGGTGGGTTTGCGTATGCCATCACATCCGGTAGCTCTGAAGCTGATCGAGGCGACGGGTCCCTTAGCGGCTCCCAGTGCCAATCTGTATGGACGTCCCAGTCCCACTAATGCCCAGCACGTTGTGCAGGATCTGGATGGTAAAATTGCTGCCGTTTTGGATGGGGGAGATACTGGTGCTGGTCTGGAATCAACCTTGATTGACATCTCTGCCGGAAACCATAGGATATTGCGTCGAGGTGGCACCAGTGTAGAGCTAATTGAGGAATTCTTGGGACTCAAAATTGAGGTAGTGGGAGTAGAATCTTTGCATCGCTATAAAACTAAGGTTAAGGTAGTTTTGGGTGATAATCAGGCGGATTTTGAGGCCAAACTGGATGCATTCAGTTCACAAGGTATGATATTTGGTGTGGTACATATTAATGATGGCTCCATACATAGAATAGAAAATGTGAGTTGGATATATAGAATGAACCTATCCGGAATAGGGATGAGCCTGTATTCTATACTCCGAGACGCGGAAGAAAATGGATTAGAGACTTTGCTCTTTACCCCGGTGGACCCAGATCAGGCCAGAGCCGCGCCGGCTATGATGGATCGTCTGCGCAGGGCCGCGTCCATACAGCAATCGTAGAGGAGCTATAATTAAAGATGATAGAGCAGTTGGTAACTATTATGCTTGTGGCAATAGTGCTAGGAGCTGATTCTTTTTCCCTAGCGATGGGCATGGGGCTAAGGGGTGTATCCAGAAGCTACGAGCTGAAATTTTCTGGGATGGTGTGCATATTTCATATTTTGATGCCACTGATAGGTCTTAACCTGGGAATTGTGACCGGTAATCTACTGGGGATATGGGCAGGAAGATTGGGTGCCGTCGTCTTAGCTTATATAGGGGGCGATATGCTGTGGAAGGCTTATTGTGAAATTAAACCGCAAGCGTTTCGATTTAGCCAGGGAAAACAGCAGTTGACCAGCCAAGTTAAGCTTGCTGAGGGGTGGCTTAGCCTGATGATGCTTACTACTTCGGTAAGCATTGATGCACTAACTGTTGGATTCAGCTTGGGAACTCTGATTCAGACCCCGCTATTTTATACGGTAGTTATAATAGGTTTGGTAGCCGGAGCCATGACACTCTTGGGTTTCAAAGGTGGTAAATTGTTCAGTGCGGTGATCGGGAGCTATGCGCAGATGCTGGGTGGACTGGTGCTCTTGCTTCTGGCGGTTAAAATGGCGTTTTAATGACAAAGCGACTATGAATCAAAAAATAAGGCCAGAGTAAATGACTAGTTTATTTTTTGATAGTTCCTAAGTAACGGAGATAAGAGGGGAAGGTCATGATAACTATATTGTTTGTATGTACTGGAAATACGTGCAGAAGTCCAATGGCCAGCGCGCTTTTATTAAAAAAATGGCAGGAAAAAAGTGAAAATTTGAAGCCGGGAGAGATCCAGGTATGGTCAGCTGGTTTAGTTACCCATGACGATCTGCCCGCATCACCGCAAGCTATAGAAGCCATGCGAGAGGAAGGTATTGATATTAGCTTACATCGTTCTTCTCATTTACGTGAAAGCCATATACGTGAAGCTGATTTAATTTTGACTATGACCACCAGCCAGCGTGATAATATGTTGGATAGATTTCCTGATATAGATGCATACTTATATACCCTGGGAGAATTCACGGGAGATGAGGCGGGAGAGGTATTAGACCCTTATGGCCAGGATATGGATACCTACCGGAGGAGCCTATCCCAGCTTAAACTTCTGGTGGACAGACTCATCATTAAAATAATAGAATGGAGGTGAAACAATTGAAAATAGCTGTCGGGAGTGATCATGCTGGGGTACAACTTAAGCATGATATAATTGCAGTTCTGGCCGCGGAAGGGTACGAGCCAATCGATTGTGGCGCCTATACCGAGGATTCGGTCGACTACCCTGATATCGCCGAAAATGTGGCCCGAGAGGTACTGCAAAAAAATATTTTGGGCATACTGATCTGTGGGACCGGTATAGGCATTTCCATTGCCGCCAATAAAATACCGGGCATTCGGGCAGCGCTGTGTAATGATCTTTTTGCCGCCCGCTTGGCGAGGGAACACAATGATGCCAACATTGTGGCCATAGGATCTCGTATAACTGGTAGCGGTCTGGCAGAAGAAATAGTAAAAACTTTCATAAAAACTAGTTTTGCAGCAGGAAGACACCAACGCAGAGTAGAAAAGATAACAGCACTAGAAAATAAATTCAGAGAGAGGGTTTAGTAGTTTGGATTACGTCGAGAAGTATGTCAGAGAGGTAGATCCTGAAATAGCGGATGCAATTGCTAATGAAGAGAAGAGGCAGAGCACCAAGTTGGAACTTATCGCTTCCGAAAATTTCGTTTCTCGTGCAGTTATGGCGGCTCAGGGGTCAGTAATGACCAACAAGTATGC
>JAQUUV010000070.1 GCA_028693695.1 Syntrophomonas sp. | reverse complement strand
TTGACTAAAAACCCTTTCTGTTATAGAATATTCTTTGCGCCGGGGTGTAGCTCAGTTTGGTATGAGCGCTACGTTGGGGACGTAGAGGCCGCTGGTTCAAATCCAGTCACTCCGACCATTTATAAGGACCGAAATACCGGAATATTAGTTTCTGGTATTTTTTTATTTTCACACTAAAAATCTTGTTCGTCAGTAATTTCGTCAGAAATTACTTTCTAAGCAGTGCTTGTTCTAGTTTAACAGCTGCTGACTTTTCCGTTCTCGATCTGAATGTAAATAGATGGCAGTTGTTGCTCCATCAGCATGGCCTAAATATTTTGATAGAACGGCAAGATCAATCCCCAATGAGCCGCTTTTTTAGATGTTGTTAAGTAGGCGTAGGAAGCACCTGACAACTATTACTGGAGTTCAAAGCGTTAGTTCTAAGGTACTCAACTATACGGGGAAGGGCGTATGACTAACCTCCCTCGGTACGGCAACAAGTCAAGCATAAATGTCAGCGATTAGCCTTCAATGCTTTTTTTGTTTTTAAATTCGCTTTCAAATATGAAAAGCATTTCATCATAATATTCTTCTCTAATTTTCTGATATCTTGCTACAAATTCGTTAAACTTTTCTTCGGAATGATCATAATTTTCCTTATAGAAATAAATATCTTTACCTAAAAAAACAAGACTATTCAGATATCTTACCTGTTGCAATTCTTTTTTCTTAGAGGTGTCAAAATTTACCCATGTTGCTATTCCGGAAGCAACAGCACTAAAGACAAAAGCTAAATTCTGACCAATTTCACCTAACTTTAGTCCTAACAAAATGGTTGTTATTACTGTTAATACAAGATGAGATAATCTAATTATTTTTTGCTTTTTGGCATATTTCAATGCAATTTTTGATTGCAGTTCGCCTGTTTTAAGCACTTCATTAAGCAAATTATTAATTTTTTGATCGACTGATATAGACAAAATAAATACTCCTTACTTTTTAATCATGGAATTACTTCTTAATTTTATCGAATTAGGTGAAACATTAACTTGTAAAGTTATCTGCGAAGGAACAGGTATTACAATTATTGTTTCAACAAAATAACAAATATTCCTTCATTAGCACAAATAAAAGAGAACCGGGGGAGCCTCTGCTTTTAAAGGAAGCCCTTAATTATTTTCTGATATAGAATCCAGCTACAACCGTGCTGCAACCAAGGGGTATTTTGTATTAATAAGAATTTGATTTGCACAAAACAAACCTATTAACATCACATAAGTATTAAAAACTAAAATATAGGGGCTAAGCAGGAAGGAAATTTAAAATACTTTGACGAATTAAATATGCATATAATGGAAATAAGAAAAGGGGTTTCGGATTTGAATAGGTTATTAGTGACTGGCTTAGCTTTAGGAATTGAAACTGGTGTTTGTAGTGTTTGTGACTTTGATTTTGAGTGGTTACTAAGGTTCCCAAACGTTTTAATATGGGCTGATGAAATTCAAGTTACTAATAAAATATTTGACTTTATATCTCTAGCTGAAAGAATGCCATACTGGGATGATAGAACGGGTAAATCTATTAAATTGATTTTTGAAATGGCTAAATCAGAGGGAATTATAAAGACTTTTAACATGACTGAAGTGTTATCAAATGAGACCTATGAAACGATTGACAAAATGGTGGAACGAGATCGGCAACAGCTAATACAACATTTCCCGGAATATATAAAAAAAGGGGATGAAGAAAATGTCCCTGGTGAGATGTTTATTGGTGAAAGGCATTTCTGTTATCCCAATATGTGGACAATTCATGCTGCCTTACTCCTGGCAAAAAAGTTTGAAGGATCATGCTTGTTTGATCAACATTCCTTGGAATTTTGTAAATATAAATGGGGCTTGGAATATGCACAACAGGGTTCATTATTAGAGTCGTTCGTAACTGTATTTAATACATATTTACCCGAATTGGAATTAATGCAATATTATGGCGATTGTATAAAATGTGAAAAATATGAGTCTTGTAATGATATGTACCTAGCTGAAGTGGAAAAAAACTTTAAGAAAATTGTTAAATGGCGGGAATATGATGAAGTATACCAAATGAAGCAGGTTACAAATGATATTGTTAAAAAACGCAATAAAAAGGGTGGCGTGATAGAAGCAAAAGAGATTTTGGCTGAATTTCAAAGCATTGAAGAAAAATTAAAAAAGAGATTAAACTCCAAATTTCCTAAGATAAAAAGATGGTCAAATATATCGACTATAATTTCGATACCTTGTACATTGGCTGGTGCTGCATCAGGTAGAGCCAGTCTTGGTCTTGCTGGTGCTGGATTGTATGGGATTTCTAAGGCTTCAACGGAATTGATAAAGTTTCTTGAAAGCAAATATAGCTGGGTAGGATTCGTTAACAAGGACGAAAAATAGGATAATTAAATTTCAAGTAAACGAAAACAATGGAGATACAATCACTATTTTTCTCTGTTCTTATAAGAAAAGGTGAATAAACCGGTCACCCCCGGCTTTTGTTGGCTGTTGCTTATATAATAAAGGGACGTCAAGGAAATCGTCTGGCATTGTGCCAACCGCGTGGAGTACGGAAAAGAGATTTGCAAACATTCTCCCACTATCGATGAATGGTAGCGTGCTTCTACTATAGACGTTATTCATATGCGATTAAAGCACTTAGGAAGAAATCAAGATGAAGGGCTGACCATCGGGAAGAAAAATTTCAATGTATTTAAAAGGTGGTGGATATATGGCGAAAATTGATGTCAATGGTACGGAAATATCAGTTGTAGTGTTTGATGATAAGGACTACATATCATTAACCGATATGGTGAAGAATATTGAAAATGGTCTGGCTCTTATTGAAAAATGGCTTAGAAATAAAAACACAATAGAATTTTTAGGCATATGGGAAGAAATTTATAATCCCGATTTTAATTCCCCCGAATTCGAGGGAATTAAAAATGAAGCCGGTCTGAATCGTTTTGTGTTATCGGTCAAGCAATGGACACAAAAAACAAATTCGAAAGGGCTCATTGCAAAAGCAGGCCGATATGGTGGTACATATGCCCATAAGGATATTGCTTTTGAGTTTGCCTCATGGGTCTCTCCGCAATTCAAGCTGTACCTTATCAAAGAATTTCAACGATTAAAAGACGAAGAATATAAGCAGCTTGGTTGGGACATCAAGCGGAATCTTACTAAAATTAACTATCGTATTCACACGGATGCCATTAAAGAAAATCTCATACCACCAGAACTGACCCAGCGCCAAATCACAAATGTTTATGCCAGTGAAGCAGATATTTTGAATGTCGCACTCTTTGGTATGACGGCAAAACAGTGGCGTGATGCACAGGCAAAATTAAAAGGAAATATTCGTGATTATGCCGATATTTCACAGTTAGTTTGTCTTTCCAATTTAGAAAATTTGAATGCCGTATTCATCAGCGAAGGAATGTCCCAGGCAGAACGGCTGGGAAAGCTGAATGCCATTGCCATCAGCCAGATGAAAATACTGACAGAAGACCACCGGGTTTTAGCATTAGAGGGAAAGAATAAAGATTTGAATTGAAAATACGTTACATCTAAATTGGACACACATTACATTTTGATTAAGCATTGATTCAATCGAAAAACCTGTTGATAACGGGTTCCTTGTTAATTCAGGATACTTTAAACGTCGCTTTCAGCGGAGTTTTTGTGGTTTGGTATGCTTAGACAGGACGGACGTCGGTGCGTGATTGGCATTTATTATGTAGTTTGGACTTGGGGAGTTGAGGTAAGGCACAGGCACTCATGGCAGCCTATTAAAATTAGTATTTGAAAAAGCATAGGGAAGCGTAACGACTACTTTATCCTGATTGGCTATGCTCCCCCAACCTAAAGCAAGCTGTAGATAAGCATGTAGAATGGAGGAGGAGGTAACAAAATTGAAGAAATATACAGTAGAAAAGAACATAGATGATACCAAAAAAGAAATTGAGGCATTATTAAAATCGATATTTGGAAAGGCTAAATATGAGAAGCAAGGAAAGGGAAAGGACGTTTATTGTTTCTACCCTGCATATTGCTATGCAGAATTAGAGGACTATTACAAGTGTGTTACAGTAATGGTTAGAAAATTAACGAAAACTAAAACTGTGGTGATAGTAAGCTATAACAATGTTGGCATAACCTCTATAGACTTGAAGCATAGCACATTACAGATGGTGTATGATAAAATGGTGGGCTGTATACCACAGGCTTTAAACATTTTAGATGTCTAGTATACATCGTTTTATAAGTTAATTAAGGAATTTGAGAGCAGGGAGTAATCTCTGCTTTTGTGATATTTATCCATTTACATTCCGTACCCCCCAAGCTCATTTAATTAAATTCTATTAATAAACTCGTCCATATTTAATTTGAACCTGATCCAACATTGAGGAATATATTTGACTAATTTGCATAAGAGAAAATAGATGGTTCAGTTGACTAATAATGGTATTGGTAGTATACTTGTGTCGTTAATTGTCGTAAAATAATATTTGAGGGGGATTCATAAATGATGAAATCAACTGGAGTAGTACGGAAAATTGATGATCTGGGTAGAATTGTTCTTCCTATTGAGCTTAGAAGGACTATGGGTATTAATGAAAAGGATGCGCTAGGAATCTATGTTGATGGCGATAAAATAATCTTAAAGAAATATGAGCCAGCTTGTATATTCTGCGATAATGTCGAAGATGTAGTCAATTAACAAGGAAAAAATATTTGCATGGGATGTCTTGGCGAACTGACTAAACAAGCAGTGTAAAAATAGTCTGAATTCATAGAGTTTAAACAGGTAGCAAATGTAGAGGAGGGTGTGCCCCCTCCTCTACATTTGCCATTATATTGGTAAGTGCACTAGTCGTCCGGGACGATTTAGCTGGTCAGGAATTAGAGCATTGGAAACTCCCTGCATAATGCCAGAGTTATTTATAAAACAATTGAACCATTTCTTCATTAACTTCTTCAACATTCAACTGAGGATGCAGGTTTAATGGGCCATATAATGATTCGAATTCAAGCAGATAAGGTTCGCTCCATGCAACGATATCCCGACTCTCTACCGTTACGTTCACCTGGCTATCTACTGCGAAACAGTCTTTCCATTCCGCACACACCTCTTCAATCGTCATTTCGGGATGCATATTGAAGGGTCCGTATAATACCTCCAAATCTTGCAGATAGCTTTCAGTCCAATCGGCAATACTTTCGTTTATCTCTATTATTGCCATTTTCATTCCCTCCTCTCTAGTAGGCCTCTCTATTTACCCACATTAATTTTAAAGCTGTTGTTGTGTACAGCAATATGTATTCGAGAAATACTTACGATTTCCTCTGTATTTTGCATGTTGCAAAAATTGTCAATTTACCTATTCTGCCTAAACACTGATACCCCAAGATGTTAGTGAAATGAAATTCACGCTAATAATTTGGCGAGGGAATATAACAATTCCATAACCCTGAAAACAGTAAAACCCGCCATTCCTGACGGGTTACAGACTGTACAGACTGGTCTATTATTTCTTGTAATAATATAGCTTCCCGTTTTCTATCTGGTAGTTTAATTCTTCCTGATCGTGAAGATAGGCTATTATAGCTCCGATGGTAGAGAGGGAGAAATAATATTCTTTAAAGTCGAGCTGTAGTTCTTCTAGAATACATATCTCTTCCAGCAGTTCCTCTCGGGTATGAGGTTGGGTAAAGAGATCTAACGCCAGATTCAGGTAATACTTCAGGTTATCCTGGTTGAATTTTACCAGATCTTTGATTTCAGATGGATTGTAGATTTGAGAGGCATGTCCTATAACAAATAAATCATAGTCCAGTTTCTCGATGGTTTTATAGGTGTTGAGTTGATCCTTAATGTCAAAGAGAAACGGGAAAGAATACTTGGCGATTATTTCTTGGCTAAACAGGGAATCTCCCAGGAAACATACCTTATCACGGGTGCCGATGCCTATTTGTCCTCGGGCATGACCAGGGAGGGGAATGATCTCAAATTTATCCTCATTAATTTTGCATGTCCCGGCAGTCATTACTTCATCAATTCTGAGCTTTTTACTCTTGAGGAAGTGACGGGATAGCTCGTTAACAGGTCTGCCACCATACAAGTACATAGGGAAGAGGTAAGCGTTCTCCAGGAACAGTTTCTCATCCTCAGAAGCATAGATAAGGCTTCCAGGATAGTGCTCCTGAAAGAATACATTACCACCGGCATGGTCGATGTGATTATGAGTGTTTACTATATATTTTATATTTAGGTTGCTACTCTGGACTATTTCGCTGATTTTCCTGGCATCCTGGTTGTTATCCCCGGTATCAATTAGCAGGGTATACTTATCCTTGAACTGAAATACCCCTATGTTAGTGGGGGCAGGTATGTAATAGGTATTGCCGTTTATCTTGGTTAATTGCATTTTGTCCTCCATTTGCTTATTGAGCTAATTTTCATAATTCCAAGCCTAAACCACGTAGATTACTAATAAGTTGCTCTTTGCTGGGAGGGCTATTTAAACTTATGTTCATGGATTTCAGACCGGCAGTATTCAGGGCATTCTCGGTAAACTCGTCGTTTATCTGCTGTTTCTTACCATCATCCTGAGATTTCAGCTTAATAACCAGCAAGGGCTTAAGCTGGGCTGATTCGAAGATCACCATATCCAGGCTGCGCTCCTTTATTCGGAATAAATATTCCTGCCGATTGGGGGTATCAGCGGGCACCTTCAGAAGATCTGCCAAGCGCAGGTGGGGATATACGCTATAGTTACTTCCATTAAGAATGGTCTGAAACATTTGGAAGATTATCAGTTCACGCTTGTCCAAGATGCATTCATTTTTTTGGTAAGGCATTTCATCAGCATTAATCCATTTTTCACTGATATCAATAAAATCACCATTCTGGGCGGGCTTGCTTTTTTTAACGATTGGTTTGATATAATCCATCAGCAGCTTAATCAGAACCACAATAAGGATTATGCCTATTAACTGAGCCATTTAGTTTCCTCCTTAATTTTATTTAAAGCGTTGACGCTAAAGATTGCTAACATACATGCTCTTTATATGATATACAAAAATATTTCTTTTTTCTATTCTCAGCAGGAAAGCTGAGCAAAAAAATCTGGCAAGGTGGATTTCATAGTTAATTTACGGACAGCACTTTATTCGAATGCGTTTTCGTTATAGAATAATGTAAGTGTTTGGTAGAGAAAGTATAGGAGTATTATGAGGGGGTTAACAAGTGAAATATACTAGCAGCAGGGGGAAATGTTCCTCAATCACTGCGGCAGAGGCTATAAAAATGGGCATTTCACCGGATGGGGGACTATTTGTTCCTGATTTTATACCTAAAATTACCGAATCGGCCTGGCGAAGGATGGCAGAACAGACTTACCAGGAAAGAGCCTGTGAAATACTGGCTTACTATTTACAAGATTTTTCCGATGAAGATATAAGAAACTGCGTTAATGGTGCATATAACGCTCAAAGTTTTGACGATGAACGTATTGCTCCTTTGGTGCGAATTGCTGAGGGGGTTTACATTCAAGAACTTTGGCATGGGCCTACTGGAGCTTTTAAGGATATGGCCTTACAGCTATTGCCATACCTGTTGGTCGCCAGCGCGGAAAAAACCGGGGAAGAAGACGAAATCGTGATACTGGTGGCTACGTCAGGAGATACCGGCAAGGCGGCTTTAGAGGGATTTAAAGACATAGAACGGGTGAAAATAATGGTATTTTACCCCCAGGATGGGGTAAGTGAGGTCCAGAAAAGGCAGATGATAACCCAGACCGGGATTAATGTTTTCGTCGCTGCGGTGGAAGGCAATTTTGATGATGCTCAGAATGGAGTCAAAAAGATATTTGCTGACCAGTCCTTCATTGCAACCCTGGCTCAGCATAGAATGAAGATGTCTTCAGCCAATTCCATAAATTGGGGTAGGCTGCTGCCGCAGATTGTTTACTATGTTTCCGCCTACGTTGATTTGCAGGTGAGCGGGCAATTGAAAAGCGGGGAAGCAATAAATGTGGTAGTGCCAACGGGTAACTTCGGCAACATATTAGCAGCTTATTATGCAGGTCAAATGGGTGTGCCCATTAATCGCCTGATCTGTGCGTCCAATGCTAACAATGTCTTGACTGAATTTATACGCACAGGGGGGTACGATCGAAACAGAAGCTTTGCGAAAACTCTATCGCCCTCTATGGATATTTTAATCTCATCTAATCTGGAAAGATTGCTTTACGAAATTACGGGGCATGATGCCACAGCAGTATCGAATTGGATGGAGGAGTTGAAAAAGGAAGGTAAATATCAGGTTGACCATGCTACTTTTGATAAGATAGGAAGCTTGTTTTGGGCCGATTTCTCTTCCGACGAGGAGACCCAGCAGACAATTCGCAGCACCTGGGAAGAGGATGCTTATTTATTAGATACCCACACAGCAGTGGCACGTAATGTTTATGACAAATATGTCCTAAACACCGGCGATAAAACTCCAACCATCATTGCTTCAACCGCCAGCCCTTTCAAGTTTGGTAAAAGTGTAGCCGAGGCCATTCTGAAGCCAGAACTAATAGCGGGGCAGGACGAGTTTGCTATCCTGAAAATACTTTCGGAATATACGGGCATTACTATACCAGCAGGCATTAGAAATCTGGATCAGCGGCCAGTCTTGCATAAGAAGGTAAGTTCAAAAGAGGCTATGGGGGAAACAGTACTGGAGTACCTAAAGTTACATCGCTAAAAACATAGGGGCGGTTCTATCATTCGCTTTGCAAAGTGAACGACAGAACCGCCCCTTATTCAGTTTTACTTGCCGAGAATAAAGTAATCCATTAATTCGTACCCATTATCAAAGAAATGGCCCTGGAGAGCAGTTTCTTCATCATATTTGATGATTCCTGACTCTAACGGATTATTCTTATCAAATAACATAAAAGGCACCGGCTCGCTGGTGTGGGTGCGAAGCGATAGGGGAGTAGGATGATCAGGTAGAACCAAAACCCGAATATCATCAAAATCATTCAATTCAGATATTACTAGCCCTATTACTTCCTGATCAATTTGCTCAATAGCCCAAATCTTTTTTTCTAATTCTCCCTGATGGCCGGCCTCGTCAGGGGATTCGATGTGCAGGTAAA
>JAQUUV010000069.1 GCA_028693695.1 Syntrophomonas sp. | reverse complement strand
CAAGGGTGCCCAAAAAATGTTTGGGCACCCTTGGTGTTTAGTAAATTTGTCCTGCAGAATTAATTTATGGTTGTACGGCAACAACCATGCTGCCCTTAGCAATAATCCTACTGCCATATTTGACGGTATAGCTAATAGTTGTGTCACCTGCCGCAACCGGTGTGATTACGCCTGTTGCAACATCAACAGTTGCTTTGGTGGGATCACTTGATGTCCATGCAATCGTATCGATTGCTCTCGGTGCAGTAAACCCTGTAGGTTTTACAGTTCCTGCACCAACTTGAACTACTCCGATGGTTGGATTATTAACTGTTGCTACTGCATATACTGTGATTGCTTTTGAATTTAAATTACCACTGGTTGACACAGTGTAGCTAATGTTGGTTGTTCCTGCCTTTAATGCTGTCACTACTCCAGTTGTGCTGTCAACCGTTGCAACGGTCGGATTACTTGAAGTCCAACCACCATCTCCTACTTCAGTGGTTGCAGCTGTAGCGGTGGTAGTCTCTCCCATCTGTAGTACGCCCAATCCGGTAACTGGTGCACCCGGTACCACTGCTGCTATAACTGTGATTGCCAGACTGCCTTTGGCAACAATATTTCCGGTGGACTTCTTAGTCACTTCATAAGCTATGATTGTATCGCCGGCCTCTACTGCTGTGATTACTCCAGTTGTTTCATCAATTTTTGCTTTATCCGTATCAGTGGATAACCATGATATCGTCTCTGTCGAATCTGCTGGTGTAAAGCTTGTAGGTGTTATGGTTCCAGCACCCACTTGTACTACTCTGATGCTTGGGTTATTTACTATTGCTTCTGCATATACTGTGATTGCCTTTGAATTTACTTTAGCACTGGTCGAGATAGTGTAGCCAATGTTTGTGGTTCCGCTCTTTAAAGCTACAACTGATCCAGTAGTTGCGTTAACCGTAGCAACGGTGGGGTTACTTGAAGTCCAGCCACCTGCTCCTGGTTCTATGGTATCTGCTGTAGCTGTTGTTGTCTCTCCCATTTGGAGTAGACCTAATCCGGTTATCTCTGCACCCGGTACAACTGCGGGCACAACTGTGATGGCCAGGCTACCTTTGACAACTATTTTACCGGTAGCTTCCTTGGTTACTTCATAAGCTATGATTATATCGCCGGCATCTATTGCAGTTATTACTCCAGTTTTTTCATCAATGGTCGCTTTATTCATATCAGAGGATGTCCATGTAATAATCTCGGTTCCATCTGCTGCTGTAAAACTGGTAGGTGTTACGCTTTCGGCACCAACTTGAACTACTCCGATGCTTGGATTATTTATGGTTGCTTCTGGATAGACCGTCATTTCTTTTGAATTTGTCTTACCACTGGTTGAAATGGTGTAGCTAATGGTAGTAGTACCAGCTTTTAATGCTGCCACTATTCCAGCATTTACATCAACTATAGCAACGCTCGGATCGCTTGAAGTCCACCCGCCTGCCCCTGCTTCTGTGGTTGTTGCAGTAGCTGTGGTGGTCTCTCCCATCTGGAGTACACCTAAGCCGGTTACTTTTGCACCCGGTACTGCTTGAATTATTGATTGACCTATAACTACCACTGCTTCAGCCCTCGTAGCACTTCCTTGAGGCTTAAAGCTATTATCTGGATAACCTGAAATTATCTTGTAACTGCTTGCGGTATCAACACTGCTTTTTGCCCATGCCGAGACCTTATCGTCGTCAGAAAATACCTTTCCTGTAGCGATTGTATCCAACTTAGCAGCTTTGACAACCATAACGGCCATCTGTTCACGGGTAATTAGGTCATTGGGTCCAAATGAACCATTTTCATAACCGTTTACAATACCACAAGCACTGGCGGTGGCGATATAATCTTTAGCCCAGTGGTCGGCAGTATCTGTGAAATCCTCGCCGTTATTGGCTTCCAACTTAAAGGCCTTTACCAAAACGACTGTAAACTCGGCTCTGGTAATGGTTTGGTCCGGTTTAAAATAGCCATCCGGGTAACCACTTATGATATTCTGGGCAGTTAAGTTTTCAATTTGACTCTGAGCCCAGTGACCATTAATGTCAGTTAAATCCGAACTAGCATAAGCTGCAGGCGTTGTAATGCCAAAAGCTATAGTCCAAATAAACATCGCTAGTATTAACCAGCTATACTTTGTATATTTCTTCAAAATGTCTTCCTCCCCTGTTATTAACAATAATGATTAACTGTAGTGCGCAGTAAACACCTTCGGCCTTACTTTGTTATTACGAAATCTTATCCCCCCTTATGTTCAATATTTCATTAATGGCATAGCTCCTTGACGACGGTTATAAATCAGCATTATGGGGTTTATATCGTCTCATTAATTTTAGACTACTTCAAGACAATTACCTTAATGTAAATTTTAGTAATCTCAACTTACTTACCCAAATTACCTATATATGCTAATGAAGCTCTGTTAAGGTCCGCACTTACTTATTTCCACCTATACCATGTAACTGTTTATGTTGTTTGGAACAAAACAAAATGATATTCTCCTAAACGTATCTACAGCAGGAAATAAAATCTTAATATTGAATATAGGGAATATATGACTATGGATTATTTACTTTCGCTAAATTGTCTAGTTAAAGGAAGAAGGAGTTAAATCAGTGAAGGAATCAAAATCTACTAAACTGCGCCAGTTGATTGAACAAGATGAAATCCTAATTGTTCCAGGAGCTTACGATGCTCTTAGCGCCAAAATAATCGAACGAATAGGTTTTAAAGCTATGCTTATGGGGGGCTATAGTATAGCAGCATCTCGGCTTGCTCAACCTGATGTTGGTTATCTTTCAATAACAGAAATGGTTAATGCTTTAAAGGTTATTATAGATGCCGTTGAACTGCCAGTAATAGCTGATGGGGATACCGGCTATGGTAACCCGCTTAGTGTGATTCGCACTGTGCAAGAATATGAAAAGGCAGGTGCAGCAGCAATCATTTTTGAGGATCAGGTTTTTCCAAAGCGATGTGGTCACATGCGAGGTAAAGAAGTCATACCTGCCTCAGAGCATTTCCAAAAAATCCGGGCTGCTTCCGAAGCAAGACAATCAAATGACCTTCTAATTGTAGCGCGGACCGACGCTAGAGGTGTATTAGGACTTTCTGCGGCTATAGAGAGGGGCAAATTGTATTTGGAAGCAGGTGCAGATGCTCTATTTATTGAAGCACCTCAGAGTGAAGGAGAATTAGAAAGCATTGGCAGAGCTTTTTCTGAAACTATATTGATTGCCAACATGGTCGAAGGGGGCAAGACCCCTTGCCTTTCGGCAGGAGAGTTACAACAATTGGGTTTTACGATAGTATTTTGGCCTTGCACAGCAATATATTCGGTTGCCTATACCTTGGATAAAGCATTCAAAGCACTGAAAGATACAGGTTCTACCGCTCAATATCAAGAACATATGCTGAATTTTAATGATTTTAATGAACTAGTTTGCTTGGAGAAATACCTTGAACTAGATAAAAGATATAAGGAATAGTGCACAAATATGAACTCAAAAATAATGACCTATATAGCCTTGGCATTCACAGTTTTATTTTGGGGCTTATGCAGTCTGCTACAGGATAGCTGTTCGGCATAATGCCAAAATCGACATAGACACCAGTTCAACCGGTACAACTTTTTATGTTAGGTTCCCAAGTTAACGGATAATCAGGGTTTAATCCACCAATCTTTATCCCGGTACACTTTTTGTACTTCCTTTAATTGATCCTTTTCAGCATGGAATTTCTTTTTCATATCCCTTACCCAACCGTTAAAATGTTCGTCAATATTAACTGCCGAGAACCTAAAGTTGTCTGTTGGAGAAAAATAGGGAATGTTATCAGCCTGCAAAATACCCTCCGCCATACAAATGGGGCATTCAATTTTATTGTCCGGATGCAAACGAAACAGGTCTGATCCACAATAAGGACACTCTCTTATCCCCGGTACATATGCTTCACTATCAAATAGGTTTTCCCCTAGGCGGCGGGCATATTCCAGATTAGCAGGATCGAAAAGAGATTCCCCAGGCAGGGTAGCTTCAACCTGCCAATAATCTATTATCTTCATTTGCAGAAGCCTGGGCATGACTAGTGCTGCCGCTCTTGTGTATCCCTCCCATCCTTTGATACCATAAGGCACCACCAGTATGCATGGTTTACCGGCCGTGAATGCAGCAAACTTAAAGGCACTTACCATCCGATCACTCAACATCTTATAATACCCATGTGGTCCTAATAAATATATTGGCACCCCAATAATCAAAGCATCTGCTTGCTTAATTTTGTTTATGATAAAATTAAAATCATCCTTTATAGGACAATCTTTGTCTGACTGCAAGCATTGATAACAGGCCTTGCACGGTTCGATTTTCATGTCGGTGAGACGAATTAATTCCGGCTGGCAGTCTTCTGGAATGTTGTTTATAATCTCTTTTACTAAAATCTCGCTATTGCCCAGTTTTCTATGGGATATTACTATTCCAAGAACCTTTTTCAAGCTATTTTCCCTCCCCCATATATTTTTTATAAATATTTCCGTTATAAGTTATGTATTCCTCTAAATGGATTAAGATGTTTTAGCCTCGCTCCTGTTAATTGATATTCAACATAAAACATAATACAATTAGTATCTAGTTTGTATTATTTCAACATCGGAGGTAATAGTATGGAAACCTTATTAGATAGATTCTTAAGATATGTCAGGATTGATACTCAGTCAAATGAGGGTTCGTCTACTCATCCAAGTACCCCTGGGCAGATGGAATTAGCCCAACTGCTTGAAAAGGAGCTTCAACAATTAGGCTTAAGTAATATCACCCTTAGTAAAAAGGGTTATTTAATGGCTGAAATACCTGCTAACACCGATAAAAAGATTCCCACTATAGGATTTATAGCTCACCTGGATACCAGTCCTGATGTATCAGGCAAAGATGTAAAGCCGCAATTATTTCCTAACTATGATGGCAATGATTTAGTACTGAACCACGCAGAAAACCTTATCCTAAAAATTCAAGATTATCCTGAACTGGGTGATTATATAGGACAAACCATTATAACCAGCGATGGCACCACTCTGCTTGGCGCTGATAATAAGGCAGGAGTAGCAGTAATCATAACTGCTATAGCAAATCTGATGAATAAGCCAGATTTTATACACGGCAAGATAGTCATAGCTTTTACCCCAGATGAGGAAATAGGCCAAGGGGCAGATTTTTTTGATGTAGCTGGCTTTGGAGCAGATTTTGCTTACACCATTGATGGAGGTCCTTTAGGGGAACTTGAATATGAAACCTTCAATGCAGCTATCGCCCATATTGATATCCAAGGTATTAATGTACATCCAGGCTCAGCTTATATGCGTATGAAAAACGCTATATTAATTGCCATGGAATTAAATACTATGCTGCCAACTAATGAGCGTCCTGAATATACTCGTAATTATGAAGGCTTTTTCCATCTTAGCGAATTTCATGGAAGTGTTGAATCAGCTAAAATGACCTATATAATTAGAGACCATGATAAGGCAAAATTCGAACACAAGAAGGCATATTTAAAAAACTGTGTAGATTTTCTTAATAGTAAATATGGTGAATCAAGCATTAATCTTAAGATGTTAGATCAGTATTATAATATGAAAGAAAAAATTGAGCCGATTTATCATATAGTTGATTTAGCAGAACAGGCAATGGTTGAAGAGGAAATTAAGCCTTTGATAAAACCGGTTCGGGGCGGCACTGATGGTGCTCGTCTTTCCTTCATGGGACTCCCTTGTCCTAATATTTTCACTGGTGGTCATAACTTTCATAGTCGTTATGAATATATAAGCCTTGAGTCTATGGAGGCGGCTACCAAAGTTATCATAAGAATTATTCAGCTCATTGAATCCCTAGGAAAGCCATTGCGCAAGATGTCAGAATAAGTTTCTAAACAAGTGTTTATGTAGTAAGCATAAATTATAACCGTTTTTTTGCGGAAATTTGCAATAGTAGGGCTAAGAAAGTTGATTTATCAGTTCTGTTTTGCGCGATGGCAGGGTAAAATAAAAGGTGCTTCCTTCACCAAGTTTCGATTCAACCCATACCTTCCCACCATATATTTCAACAATCTTTTTAACAATAGTAAGACCAATACCGGTACTCTCAAACTCATCACGCGGCTTTAAGGTTTTAAAAATAGTAAATATATTATCAAAATTCTTCTCTTCGATACCGCATCCATTATCCTGGATACGAAACTGCCAGAATTCTCCTTGGTTCTGGCATGATATGCTAATTTCACCGTTGGGCTTATCCATAAATTTAATAGCATTGTTAATTAAGTTCGTAAATAATTGCTGGGTACGGGTTCTCTCCAATGTCAATGATGGCAATTCATTCTCGATAATGATAGAAATGTTATCCGGCGGTTCTAGCATTTCGATTACTTCCTTTACTGCCTCGTTGAAATCAATAACTATTTTATCTTCATTCTTGGAAGTTAACCTGGAATACCGCAGTATTCCTTCTATAAGATTATTCATCCTATCGACCCGGTTTATAAGCATATCCAGCTGTTCTTTACCCTCTTCATCAAATTTATCCTTATAATCATTATAAAGCCAATCGGCCAGAGATCTAATTCCTCGCAGTGGGGCTTTCAAATCGTGTGATACTATATAAGCAAAGTCTTTTAACTCCAGGTTTACCGATTGCAATTCCAGCATAAGTTCTTGACTTCTTTTTTCTGCCATTTGCTCTTCGGTAATATCTTTAGATACAAACAGCAAATGGGGTTCACTGCCCATATCTATTATGTCAGCAGAAAGAAGTACAGTCCGTATTTCTCCAGATTTAATCTTAAACTTTGCCTCCAAGTTACGTAATTTACCATGTTCCTGAATTTGTTTAATAATCAGACCCCTTTCTTCTGGAACGGCCCAACGAGACAATTTGGTAGAAGTATGACCTATAACCTCATCTCGTTGAAAACCGGTATATTCTAACCAGGCATCATTTACTTCAACATAACGTCCTTTATTTATAGTCGTTATGCTAATTGGGACAGGATTGCAACAAAAAGCTTTGGAAAACTTATCCTCTGATAAACGCATTGCTTCTTCCATCCGTTTACGTTCTGTGATGTCAGTACCTGTTCCTGCCATACGAATTGGCTTACCCTTATTATTCCACGATACCACCCTACCGCGTTCCGATATCCATTTTAACTCACCAGATTCGGTTATCAGCCTATATTCAACCTCATATTTTGAGGTTCGTCCATCCAGATGTTCATTAAGCAATTTAATGGTGTTTTGCATATCACTGGGATGAAGGAGTTTTTTCCATGATTGCAAACATGGCTCAATTTCCTCTAGCGAACACCCAAGGATCTCTGCCCAACGCTCGCTCCTATAAATCTCATCCGTTTCAATGTTCCAAACCCAGAATCCGTCTGTACTTCCATCTAAAACCAGTCTCAGTCGTTCCTCACGCTCATTTATGGTATGATTCGCTGCCTCCAATTGATGTTTTCGCTCCAGCCCCATAGTTGCTAGAAATCGACCCAGCTCCGAGTAAAATTTCATAATGGATTCTACCTGATCTTCAGGGATTACCGGCACCCGACGCAGCGCCTCCATGTAAGCTGCTTCGTCAAATCCAAACTCTTGTGCCTGCCGGCGAAAAAACTCTTCATCGGGCAACTCGTGCAGGAACTGACCTAAAAAAATAGATCCGAGATGTTGTCCTTCTACAATAATTGGAGTTCCAAAATCCATGAGCCCGTTCATGCACTTATACCCAATATAAGAACCCTCATGCAAATGGTCAAATATATAACTGTCACTTTGCTTGCACCTGCACTCAGTCTGCGGGCAGGCACGGTGAAACTGGGCACAAATATCCTGCCAGCCTTTCCCACTTAGAATATTGTTATCTTCATCATGGAGTCCATGGGGTATTCCTGTGGCCATATAAAATGAATTTAACAATCGCTTAAGAAATGGAATATCTACAAGATCCGATAATTTGTACTTTATGGGGAGATTAACTGCTTGATGCTCAGGCCTGTCTGAAACAAATAATTCAGACCTGCCAGTAGAGAACCAACGACTAGGTGATGACAATTCAGGTACTGTAGAACTATAATCTTGATATGTTGGGGCAAGTTCTAATTCAATATTTCTCTGGCGCAGTTTAGTAAGTTCGTCTATTAGTTGCTTTTTTGTCTTGTTTTCATCCTTCACCCAGATTGCCTCCTTTAGTAACATTTATCCCTTATTAATCACAATAGCCTATTATATTAGACACTTTGTGTTGTTGTGCCAGGACTACCATAATTATCCGGCAGGGTAAAATAAAAGGTGCTTCCTTCACCAAGTTTCGATTCAACCCATACCTTCCCACCATATATTTCAACAATCTTTTTAACAATAGTAAGACCAATACCGGTACTCTCAAACTCATCACGCGGCTTTAAGGTTTTAAAAATAGTAAATATATTATCAAAATTCTTCTCTTCGATACCGCATCCATTATCCTGGATACGAAACTGCCAGAATTCTCCTTGGTTCTGGCATGATATGCTAATTTCACCGTTGGGCTTATCCATAAATTTAATAGCATTGTTAATTAAGTTCGTAAATAATTGCTGGGTACGGGTTCTCTCCAATGTCAATGATGGCAATTCATTCTTGATAATGATAGAAATGTTATCCGGCGGTTCTAGCATTTCGATTACTTCCTGTACCGCCTGATTAATATTAATAACTGTCTTATCTTCATTCTTGGAAGTTAACCTGGAATACCGCAGTATTCCTTCAATGAGTTTATTCATCCTATCAACCCGGTTTATAAGCATATCCAGCTGTTCTTTACCCTCTTCATCAAATTTATCCTTATAATCATTATAAAGCCAATCGGCCAGAGATCTAATTCCTCGGAGTGGGGCTTTCAAATCGTGTGATACAATATAAGCAAAATCTTTTAATTCCAGGTTTACCGATTGCAATTCCAGCATAAGTTCTTGATTTCTTTTTTCTGCCATTCGCTGCTCAGTAATATCTTTAGACACCAATAGTAGATGCGGTTTATCTCCCATATCTATTATCTCAGCGGAAATTAGTAGCGTCCGTATCTCTCCGGATTTAATCTTAAAATTTGATTCAAAGTTTCGAAGCTTTCCATGTTCCTTAATATTTTTTATAATTAGATCACGTTCTTCTGGAATGGCCCACCAGGATAATTCGG
>JAQUUV010000068.1 GCA_028693695.1 Syntrophomonas sp. | reverse complement strand
GTTATATAATCTTTCACAATTCCAACCTCTTCTATCCCTTACGAGCCGCCTGGGATAGGTTTCTCATCAAGTGGGCAATTAGCAGAGGACCCATTCCGCCTGGAACTGGCAGTAAATAACCCTCTACCCCTGCAACCGAATCCCGGTCTACATTTCCAACGGTACGGTCCTGGAACCAGTGAAATCCCGCATCTATCAGCAGGCCCCCTGCCTTCACGCTCTGATTCTTAACCATTAGGGGAGTACCCTTTTCTACGATTGCGATATCAATATCGTCCATTGCATCCGGGTAATATTGGGGAATGATAGTAACTTCGCATAGCTCCTCCATGAACATTAAGGCCAAGGGTTGGATAACATCAAAAGAATCCCCTACCAACAGGACCTTTTTCTTTGCCAAGGGACTCATATATCTATGGCATATATCCATACATGCCAAGGCTGCGCAGCTAATAAAGCTGGGCTCACCCCCCATTAACCTGCCGCGGTTATTCGGACCAAAACCGTCCACATCCTTGTTCGGTGCAATAGCCTCTAGAAACTCTTCCCGGAATGGTTCCAGGGTTTCGGGAATCGGCAACTGCAACAATATCCCATTTACTTCTTTATCCTGGTTAAGGTTCTTGATTTCTTCCAGCAGGTCCTCTCGTTTCGTATCCTCTGAAAGTTTAATTATTCTCGCGTTTCCGCCTATGGCATCTATGGCTTTTTTCTTCAGCCCTATGTAAAGTGAATTCTCTTGGTTGTCTCCCACATCTATAAGTGCCAAGCATGGGCAAATCCCTGCCTGTGCATTGGATTCCTTTAACCCAGCCTTTATCTCATCCGCTATGGCTTTACCGCTAATGACTTCCATTAACCCACACCTCTCGAAATAATCTCAGGAAACAGGGGGAAACGGGGGGACGGTTCTCTTGTTTCCTCCCCTGTTACACTTTTAAAGGAGGCAACAAGAGAACCGTCCCCCCGTTTCCCGTTGCTGTATCATTGTTTTCCTTCCCGGATCTTGTCCAGAATGGCATTAATAAAACCTACTGAGGCTGGTTCACTGTAGCGCTTGGCAATTTCAAGTGCCTCGTCAATTGCCACTACTGCTTGAGCTCCCTCCAGATAGAGTATCTCGTAACTGGCCAGGCGCAACAAATTTCGATCTACAGACGGCATCCTCTGTACGGTCCATTCTTTGGAATACTGGGCAAGGTTCGCATCTAAAGCCTCTAGTTTATCAACGGCTCCCACTATTAAACTCCATGCAAATTCGCTATCTTTTTCCGGTAGGGGGGCTTCCTTCAGAAGGTAATCGAAAGCTTCACGGGGGTCAGCATCTACCTGGTCTACCTGAAACAGAACTTTAAAGGCAAGTTCCCGCGCTTTTCTTCTGCTCAAATTTATCTCCCTTCCTGAATCCTTGCTAGTCTTTGGATTTAAAGAGGTTTTTCATCCAAACCTCAAGATCCGCATTTTCATCGAGCTTTTTGCCAATCAGATACCCTACAACGATACAAAACACAATAAAAATTGTACGCCAAAATCCATAACTAATAAACAGGATACTGGCTGCCAAACCCAGTAAAACACCGATAGTCTTACCGCGATGTTCAGTTATAACATAAAGTATAATTTTTTCTAACATAATGCCTCCTTATTTGCTGACCACATTAAAATCATCTACCAGAACTTTAATTTCAGCAACCTGAAGACCACCTATTTTCTCCAAATTATCCTTCACCGCTGCCTGAAGGGATTGGGCAAGTTCGGGAACAGTATGTTCAGGATTAATCATAATGTGCAGCTTAACGATCAGGCCACCTGCCGTACTGCTAACTACGGACTTTATATCTTTTACTCCCTCCACCTGTTTAACAGCCTTCATGATGATAACTTTAATGGCAGCGATACTGATCGAGACCTCTCCCGCCAGGCCCTTTTCTACTGTTACGGCATCGGTACGATTAGAAGGCTTTAACCCCCATATCAACATGATTAGGGCTATAATGCCTATTATTATGCCAACGGTGCCCATTATAATCTTGTTTTCAGGGGTAGAGACTGCCATATCATAATAGGCCAAGGGGGCAAACCATCCCATGGAGACCGCAACCACCGCCCCGGAAATCACCAGCATCAGCAGGTTATAGACCAGTAGAACCAAGCGCCCTATTACTGGCATGTTACCTCTCCTTTCTAAGGAACTACCAATAAATAAACCCGTCATTTACTCCGGTCTTATTTATTGATAGTCCCAAAACAGATAACCCCCTGAGCCTACAGGGGGTTATCTCAAAAGCTTTGCAATAACTAATCCGCTTTGAAATCGACCGCCCCTTCATTATCCTCGGCGGCTTTCTTGGTCATTACAGATACTACATGGACATTAACCGCAGATACAGTCAATCCAGTCATGGTTTCAACCGCTAACTTAACTTCCTTCTGTACATTCTCCGCAACCTTAGGAATAGCGTAACCAAATTCAATTACAATAAATATATCAATACTGGTCTGCTCTCCGTTGGCATCTACTTTTATACCCTTTCCCAGGTTCTTTTTGCCTAATTTCTCTACCAGATCGATGCCCCATCCGCCGCTCATAGTGGCTACCCCTTCAACTTCAATCGCAGCTAGTCCAGCAACCGTAGAAACCACCTCGTCAGCAATCCGAATAACACCTAGATCATTGGGGATTTCAGGTTTTCTATTCTCCATTAATTCCACCTCCGATAATATTTATGTTGTTATTGTACCAGACCAAGACGGATTTTATCAATGTTTCTGCTCAAACTACTTCCATTTAAGCTAGATATTGTTCATACGACGCTGAATAAAATTGGTATAAACCTCCCCTTTTTGAAAAAAGGCATTATCCAAAACCTTTAAGTGAAAAGGAATGGTAGTGGCAATACTCTTTATCGAAAATTCATTTAGAGCTCTCTTCATCCGAGCAATCGCTTCATCCCGATCTCTTCCCCATACAATTACTTTGGCTACCATAGAATCATAATATGGAGGTATAGAGTATCCGGTATAAACGGAGGAATCGACTCGTACCCCAGGACCTCCAGGAACAACGTATTGTTCCACAACCCCCGGTGAAGGACGAAAATCGTTGTCCGGGTCTTCCGCATTTATTCTACATTCAATGGCCCACCCGTTTATATGTATATCTTCCTGTTTATACCTTAGTTTCTCACCCGCTGCAATACGTAACTGTTCCTTAATTATATCAACTCCGGTTACCATCTCAGTAACCGGATGCTCGACCTGCACCCGAGTGTTCATTTCGATGAAATAAAAGTTCTTATTTTTATCAACCAAGAACTCCACAGTTCCCGCGCTGGAATAATTAGCAGCCCGGGCGGCCTTCACCGCTACTGCTCCCATCTTGGCTCGCAGTTCTTCATCCAATAGGCTGGAAGGTGATTCTTCCAGGAGCTTCTGATGGCGCCTCTGCAAAGAACAATCTCTCTCCCCCAGGTGAATGATGTTACCGTGTTCATCTCCCAGTATTTGCATTTCAATGTGCCGAGGCTCTTCGATATATTTTTCTATATATACTTCATCATTACCAAAGGCTGCCCCTGCTTCCATTTTGGCCATAGTCAGGGCATCCTTCAAGGCCACCTTGCTGTGCGCCAGACGCATCCCGCGCCCTCCTCCGCCAGCCGATGCCTTAATTATAACTGGGTAGCCAATAGCCTCAGCCAGTTTAATAGCTTCCTCATAAGATCCCGCAGCCCCGTCACTGCCTGGAACTACGGGTACATCGACTGTTTTAACCAGTTCCTTGGCCTTGACCTTATCTCCCATCAAATCTATCACCTGAGCTTTAGGACCAATAAATTTAATTTTGTTCACTTCACACAGCTCAGCGAAATAGGCATTCTCAGCCAGAAACCCATAACCAGGATGTATAGCCTCTGCTCCCTTATTTATAGCAGCAGCAATAATATTAGGAATATTAAGATAACTCTGACTAGCAGGTGCTCCGCCAATACACACTGTTTCATCAGCCATTCGAACATGCAGGTTATCCCGGTCTGCCTGGGAGTAAACTGCTACGGTGGCTATATTCAGCTCCCGGCAGGCTCTAATAATTCGCAGGGCAATTTCTCCCCGGTTAGCAATCAAGATTTTTGAAAACAAGTAAACACCTCTAGTCTTTCTCTATTAGGAACAATACTTGATCATATTCAATGGCTTCTGAGTTCCCCACTGCTGTATCCACTATGGTTCCATCAAATTCAGCTTTAATCTCATTCATAAGTTTCATGGCTTCTAGTATACAAAGTGTTTGACCTTGGCTTACATGATCTCCAATCTGCACGAAAGGTTTGGCATCAGGCGAAGACGCATTGTAAAAGGTTCCCACCATAGGTGCATGTACAGCCACAATCCGGTCATTTTGAGCTTCATCAGCAACTTCTTGCGGGATCAGCTTAGAAGTACTTAACGGAGTGCTAACATGCGATACCTGATTATCATTATAAGCCAGTGATTTGCGCAGGATTATTTTATAATCATCTTTTTGTACTTCCAGCTCAGCAATCGACGTCTGATCAAGTAAAAGTATCAACTCTCTTATTTCATCCAAATTCATCTCTTCATCTCCCTTACGTCAGTAGTAATTATACCATAGTCCCTAAACAAGTATACTCAGGCCTAGACCTGAGTACCCCATTTTACTCTGACTAATAATATTATAAGAATAATACTTTTTTATTTCAATGTTTTTAACCAATATATCAAACCCGCTATGGCTCAACGCTCTGACGTTTGACTATGGAAATATTTTTTTCAATACATCCCGTGGCTATACTTACCGCCTTTCTTATCTCCTCTTTGCGTTCGATTTGCGTGCTGGTGCTTTCAATCATTACCGTGGTGCTTTTAGGCGTAATAATTACCGCACAGTCTTGGAAACCCTGGGATTTAATCATGGCTTCTGCCTGCATTTCTTTTTCTGCTTTTTCAGCAAGCTCTACCAACTTCAGACAAGCTGTATCACGAGCTTTCTTATCGCTAGATGAGTTATTGGCAATCTCCCTTAGTAATCCTGTCTCTTTACCCCGCACCCTTTCTCTCTCCATGCGATATTCGGCGAAGAAGTTTATCCTCTCCTCATCTTGAGATTGCAGATTCATCGGAATTGTTATATCTGACCGGTCCGGTTCTACGACTGTATTGCTTACCGGCCTAGATTTCACATTCATACTCAGGTTAATCAAATTTAGCCCAATAAAGGGAATTATAATTACCGCACTAATAACAGCGAGAATCTTAATCTTTCTGGTACTGATAATCATTGATTATCTCCTTTCCGGGTCACAACCCTAACCTGATTGGGAGAAATATTCAAGAGAGTGATGGTAGCATCCGTGAGCTTCTCCTTGACCAGCCCATTTCCGGCCCCATCCGCCACAACCAATACCCCTACCACTTCTGGAGCACTATCCTCAACTAACAGGGCAGCACCACCTGATACCGCGATATCACTGGTCTGATTGTCCTCCTTAATATTTCTGTCACCGCTGCTTTGAGCTGTTTCCTGGGTTTCCCGGTGCTCATTTTTGGTATTGCGAGCATAACTTTTCAAGCCGTCTGAACTCAAAGTTAAACTAACTTGGACTTTCCCTGCACCTTCCACCTGAGACAGGATGCTTTGCAATTCTCCAGCTAAGTTTGCTTTAGCCTGGGCTACCCCGCTGCTGTTCTGGTTTGCGGGGACGGTGATCTCCTGCGGCGTACTTTTGGCCTGCGGCCAGATAAGAGCCAGGAGGCCTAAGCACACCGCTATCACCACCAAATATTTGCTCTTTTTACCCCAATTGGCAAATACCTTCTTCTCTTCCTCACCCGTTATTTTTCTCATCCACTCATCTAACAACACATTAACCCCCCTCAAATTTGATTTCTATGTTCTCACCCTTAAGTCCATATAGGTTACCCATTACCTGCAGTATTTTCCGCTGAATTTCTGTCTGTTCATTATCACTCTGGGGAGATCCAGAAAATGCGTTCACTTTTTCAACTTCCTCTGTGCTTTTATTCTTTCCGGGTCTCACCATAAGCTGCAGCCTTTGCAGCGAACCGTCCTCCCCTACTGAAACCTGGGTATGCACATCATCAACCCCTGGTACCAGGATAGCAACTGCAGATATTTGGCCTTCCAGCTTTTCCTTCATTAACTCGCTGCTTTTTCCTGTAATCTGCTGCTGAATCTTCTTGCCGCTGGCCTGGATCTCCTGAGAGATATGCTCATCTATCCGGTCATCCCAGACGGAAATCTGAAAATTCTTATCATCATAAATGTAAGCGAGGGTGGGGCTTAAAACCGCAATTAAAATAAATAGACCAATTGCGAAACGCACAAAGGGTTTGATGTTTCCATCCGGTAACATGAGTTCCAGAAAGCTTGACATTATAATGATAACCAGCAGATTCTTTACTATTTCCGCTATTACGTCCATGCCAATCCCTCCTTTCAGCGCAGCATGGTAAGGTTATTGGACATCCCTGCCATGATGGCAATCATAATAAAAAACATAAACCCTACCGATGCAGTCGCAGCCAGCATCATCATTAGATGCGAGCTCATGCTCTCCAATACGGCTGCTGTTTTGGCATCGCCCATCGGTTCCACTACCGCACCTACCAGCTTATAGATTAATGCCAAAGCCACAATCTTCAGCAGAGGAAAAAATACTATGCCCGCGATGAGCAGAACTCCGAAAATACCCAGTGCATCTTTTAACATCACCACGTACCCGGCTGCTACCTCAACAGTATCACCCACCATTTTACCTACGATGGGGATAGCATTATCAGTTACAAATCGAGCAGTGCGCAGAGCCACTTTATCAAGCACCGAGGCATATAAAGCTCTCAGGGTAAGAATACCCACAAAAGTGGTCAGAAAAAAACCCAGGGATATTTGTGCCACCTGGCTGCAAAATTTAGCCATTCTCTCAACCTTTACGGTTTCCGATATGTTATTAACCAAGCTGAGCAAAGCCGACATGATGATAAGCGGAAAAACAATGAGCTTAATGGCATTGGCAAAGGCGGTAGCCGCAGTCATAAGTATAGGAAAAAGCATAACCGAGGCGTTCACGTTTCCTAGTCCAGCTACCAATACCATCATCGGTGGGAGCATACTTACCATAAACGCGACCATATTATCTATGGTCTGGTGTCCAATATCCAGCACAATCTTGAAAGAGCCCAAAGCCAGAGCGCAAAGAGCAAGAAAACAGACCATATAAGATATTTTGCCTATATCAGAAGCAAAGGAGGTCTGTAAATTCACCAATAACGCTGCCAGTACTGAGAGAATAATAAGTTTGGATAAAAGACTGGAATTAGCTACCACTTCTTTAAATAGAAAGCGGACAGTGTTTTCCATCACCTTTTTAAAATCAAACTCCCACTTACCCGTGATAAAATCCCCCAGCCATTCTTTTAAAGGCTTGCTTTGCAGAAAGGGATTCATCTCTCCATCGATACGCCCCTTGAATTCTTCGAGAGATTGTATATCCAGGTTTTCCAGGGTATCCTGCACAGAAAATACCGTTTCACTATCCCCCGCTGGGGCAGCCTCAGCAGATACCGGAAATAGCATGAAACCTATGATAAGGATAATGGCAATGCATATTTTCTTCATCTACAACAACTCACTTATATTTATTAGCCTGGCATAAGATCCATCAGTGACTCTAATATTGCTACCATGATGGGTAAGGCCAGAACGGCTATGATAATTTTGGCGGCAAACTCTACCTTCTTAGCAACTGCCTGCTCCCCTGCATCCTGGCATATAACCGCCGCAAACTCGCCCAGGTAAGCTACCCCCATAATCTTTAATATGGTTGCCAGGAAAAAGTAGTTGAGACCTGCTCGTCTAGTCAGTTCCTTCATTACTTCTATTATGGAAGCCAATTTACCCATCATTAATGTGAAGATGATGATACTGAAAACCAGGCTCAACAAGATAGCCATGACCGGTTTCTCCTGCCTAAGAACTAGGAGAAAAATGGTGGTTATTAAAGCTAGTCCCACAATTTGAGTAATCTCCACATTTATCCCCCTCTGCTCCAGCCTGTTTTATAAATTAAACACTGACCGCACCGTAGTGAAGAGCTGGTTCATCAACTGAACCACCATAATAAGAACGATTACAACTCCGGCCAGGGTTAACATCTCGGCCTGCTCCTGCTTCTGGGCCTGTTTTAAAACGATACACAGGACGGATATTAATATTCCTATACCTGCTATCCTAAAAAGTATGTCAATGTTCATTTTCTGATCCCCCTCACATGTATTTTAATAATTTTGAATTTAGGTAGGAAAGCTGACGCTATCATTACTACCTCCGTTCTTCCCTTGGGTTCTGGTTCAAATCAACAAGAGCACTACCGTGGCTCCTAAAATAAATCCCCCATAAGCCCGAATTTTATGACCCGACTCCACCTCGCGGCGGGCTTTTTCTTCCTGGATTTTCAATTGTTCCTGCACCAGCCCGAACAACTTCTTTTGTTCATCGGCACCTGACATGCCCATTTGCGATGACAACATTTTTAATAGTTCCAGGTCTTCATCCTTAAGGTCAGATATAGTGCTCAGTTTCGCTAAACTTTGGGCCCAGGCTTCCGGTGTTGTCAGTCCCTGCCTGTCCTGTAATGCGCGGCCGCATTCAAAAAATAATGTCTTAGCAGGCTCGGGGGTACATTGGGCCGCTCGTTCCAGTGCGAGCGGCAAAGGTGTATGCAGGTAACTAATCTCTTTTTCCAGAAATCCCATAGCCAACCTAATATTCCTAATTTGCTCCACCCGGTTGCTTATACTTCTGGCACCCATCAAGCCATAAAGGCCAAATCCAGAAACAATAAAAGCCGCCCCCACGGTTTTCAACCACAACATAGCGAATCCCACCTGACTATTTCCTCAACTGTACCCGGGCCACGGCGCCTAGATAGAACAACCAGAATTTCAAAGGCTCCGGTAGCCAGCAGTTCCCTCAGAAGAGGACGCTTCTCTGCCTCTTCTATATTTCGCGCGTGTATGCTGGTGATCACTGCCACCCCGGCGTTGATACATTCCTGGATGGCTTCTATATCCTCCCGCCGCCCTATCTCATCGGTAATTAGCGCGTGCGGAGACAGAGAACGTATCGCCATAATCATCCCTTGAGCCTTAGGACAGGCATCTAAAACGTCAGTACGCGGACCCAGATCCATTTG
>JAQUUV010000067.1:7272-9294 GCA_028693695.1 Syntrophomonas sp. | reverse complement strand
GGTCTTTGTACCTTGGCATTAAAGACGATTTTTGATGCTTTCGTATAATCAGCATATTCATCTATATACACATGGCAATTACCCATTCCGGTCATTATTATGGGTACGATGGCATTTTCCAGTACCACCTGTTTGAGGCCTTTACCACCGCGGGGTATCAACACGTCCAGATAATCATGCATTTTCATCATGAACACGGCAGCTTCCCGATCCTCACTATCAACCAGTTGTATGGCTCCTTCTGGTATCCCGCATTGACAGGCGGCGGCTGATATAATCCGGGCGATGACCCGGTTAGAGTTCAGGGCTTCTTCCCCACCTCTTAACAGGATGGCATTACCGGCCTTCAGACAGAGGGCAGCCGCATCAGCAGTAACATTGGGACGAGATTCATAGATGATGCCGATTACTCCGATAGGAGTTCTTATCCGGCTTATGTCCAGACCATTTGGCCTCCGCGACGCATCGATTAGCTCTCCCACTGGATCAGGCAAGGCAGCTATATCTCTCAAGCCCTGAGCCATGTCATGAATTCGGCTTTCATTTAAGGTCAATCGCTCCAGTAAAGCAGCAGTTAATCCCTGTTTTTTACCCAACTCAAGATCTATCGCATTGGCCGCCAGTATTTCTGCCTGACCAGCTTCTAGTTGCTGAGCCATAGCGTGCAAGGCTTCATTCTTAATATTTGTCGATGCAGTAGCTAGAAACCGAGCTGCCTGCTTCGCTTTTATCCCCTGAGCTACCAGCATTTCCCTAATGTTACTATCCATTAGACTACTACCTCCTCAATAATTTATAACAGACCATGTCCCCCTGGACACAGTCAAGAAAATCTAGTATGCTGCATCTATCGTTCCTATTTTTGCACTAGCATTTAACCCACAGGTTGTTTCTGTGGATTACCTCATCATAGTCCTTCTCTCCGAGAATCTTCTCAATATCTGCGGATTTTCGACCGGCAATACGCCTAATTTCCTCAGCGTTATAATTAACCATACCCCTAGCTATTTCCCGGCCATCACTGCCTAGGACGGCCACCACTGTACCCCGTTCAAAATCGCCCTCTATCTCCACAATCCCAGAAGCCAGTAAACTCTTGCCTTTATTCAGAAGAGCATTGGTTGCTCCGGAATCCACCTTAACTTTTCCCTGGAGCACAGTGCAAAAGGCAATCCACTTTTTGCGTGCCTGCATCTTCTCTTCTTTCGGCACAAAAAGAGTGCCTAGCTTCTCTCCGGCGATAATCCGACGGATGACATTTGTTTCGCTGCTGTTAGCAATAACCAAAGGAATCCCGGCTGCCATACAAATACGCGCTCCCTTTAATTTTGTAAGCATTCCCCCGCTAGAAAAAGCAATGCCACGACTATTAGAGTTCTCTTCCATATCCCCGGTGATCTCAAACACCTCGCTCTGCAGACAGGCATCTTTATGTATACGGGGATCCCGATCATATAAACCGTCTACATCGGATAATATTATCAATAAATCGGCATCTACCAGTCCCGCGATCATGGTGGAAAGCATATCATTGTCGCCGAATTTTATCTCTTCCACCACTACCGTATCATTTTCATTAATTATAGGGATTACCTGCAGGTTTAGAATTGCGAGAAAGGTATTGGTAGCATTCAGATAGCGCATTCTCTCATCCAAATCCTCACGCGTGAGTAAAACCTGAGCCACTGTTTTTCCGTATTCGGCAAAGATCTTCTCATACATGTGCATAAGTGCACCCTGACCAATTGCCGCTAGAGCTTGTTTTTCCGGCATGGTTCGGGGTACTTTTTTCATCCCCATCCGGTTCGCCCCGGTTCCAATTGCCCCTGAACTCACCAGCAAAACTTCTATATCCTGATTATGCAAGTCAGCCAGTTCTCTTACAATATGCTCCATACGCCCCAGATTTAACTGGCCGTTGGCATGGGTTAAGGTGCTGGTTCCTACCTTTACCACAATTCTCTTATAAGCTTTAAAACCATCCCGCATTTTTCCAACTCCCCATAACCCGCACCCTTCGGG
>JAQUUV010000067.1:0-7172 GCA_028693695.1 Syntrophomonas sp. | reverse complement strand
GCTATTCGCTATAATCGAATTCCATGTCTTTAATCCTGACCGTGTCGCCTTCCTGAATACCTTTCGCTTTTAAGGCTTCATCTAATCCCATTCTAGCTATGGTTCTCTGAAATTTTTGCAAGTTTTCATCCTGACTGAAGTTTGTCATATCAACTAAATTCTCAATACGTTTGCCAGAAACCTGGTATATTCCATCAATAATATCTATTACGAAAGGCACATCTTGCTCAAAACGCCTTATTACCCTGGTCTCGCCAATATGTTCCTCAGGAGGAATGCTCTGCAACAGTCCATAAGTTCTTTCCACCAGCTCATCCACACCACGACCACTTACCCCCGAAATTCCCAAGACCAGGTCACCATATTTATCCTGCAAAGCCCGAAACCTATCTTCGGCTTCCGGTATATCCAATTTGTTAGCTACTATCAGGTAAGGACGCTTAAGTAATTCCGGGTTAAAAAATTCCAGTTCACTGCGTAGAGTTGTAAAATCCTCCATTACGTCCCTGCCGTCTACTTGGGCAGCGTCCAGAATGAAGAGCAAAACTTTATTTCTTTCGATATGGCGTAAAAAATCATGACCTAAGCCAACTCCCTCATGGGCACCTTCAATTAAACCAGGGATATCTGCAATTACAAATGAATCCTTATTCCTGGTTAATACTACACCCAAATTAGGAGCCAGAGTTGTAAAAGCATAATCTGCTATTTTCGGACGAGCAGCTGAAACCCGGGAAATAAATGTTGATTTACCTGCATTAGGGAAACCTACCAGACCTACATCGGCCAGTAATTTCAGCTCCAAGCGAATCCATTTTTCTTCTCCCGGCTCGCCATTTTCAGCCATAGAAGGCGCCTTGTGGGTGGCATTGGCAAAACGGCTATTGCCCTTGCCTCCGCGTCCACCGCGTGCAATAATGGCTTCCTGTCCCACAGCTGTAAAATCAGCAATCACCTCATTTGTATCATCATCCAACACAATAGTGCCAACCGGAACCTTCACTACCAGGTTTTCGCCCCAGGCCCCATGTTGGTTCTTGCCGATCCCGTGGACACCTCGCTCAGCTTTGAAATGTTTCCGGTACTTGAAATCCATCAAGGTACTCATACCTTCATCAGCAACAAATATCACATTACCGCCTCGACCACCGTCTCCCCCATAAGGGCCACCCAAAGGCACAAATTTCTCCCGTCGAAAGGCCACGCAGCCATTGCCACCGTCTCCGCCCTTTAAATATATCTTAGCATGATCAATAAACATTAACTCACTCCTTGTTAATCCTGATCCCCTTAGGACTTTGTCCCCACCCATCGCAGGTGAAAAACATATCCACTCCCCGTTCGTCTTCATAAAGAGATAGATAGACCAGCGTATCGTCATCCGATCTAACTATATCCTTGCACAGGATAGCCATGCTCTGATAAGGCTCATCACTTGCCTTTAATATGTCCCAGGATGTAATATCTAAATCCTCATACCGAAGTATTATTCCAAGATCATGAGCTCTGGACAACTGCTCATAAAAATAGAGAGCTGCCTCTCCGCTTAAGGCTTCAAATATTATTCTTTCCGAGCTTATTTCGTCCATAACCGTACGCAGGTAATCTTTTACCCGTTCTGGTTGGCCCATTTCCAAATAACCCCCGACGACCTGCAGGTGATTAGCAAAATCATGTCTAACTCTTCTCAATAAATCTACCATCTGTACAGCTTCCAAAGCATCACCCCCTAAAAACAATTGATTCACTGTTTCTTTTATTCCTAATAATAACAAAAACCCCTGAAACATTCCAGGGGTTGGTGAATCAATGAACTTATTGTGATTGTTTAGGCTTACAGTGCAGTGTTTTCTTCAATTGCAACTGGATAAACACTAACCTGCTTTTTATCTCTGCCTTTTCTTTCAAATTTAACATTGCCATCTACGGTGCAGAACAGGGTATCGTCTCCACCAATCATAACATTTTTGCCAGGATGAATCTTGGTCCCTCTCTGCCTGACAAGTATATTTCCAGCCAAAACAAACTGGCCATCGCCTCTTTTTACTCCGAGACGCTTAGATTCACTGTCTCTTCCATTCCTAGTGCTACCAACACCCTTTTTATGTGCAAAGAGTTGCAAATCAATTTTAAACACTCTTAAAACCTCCCAGTAAGTACTTTAATATATTGCGGATAATTATCCTGCAGGGAAATCAGACCTGCCTCCATAGTTGATAGAATCAACTGAGCTTTTTTAAAATCTTCCTCGTCTAATAAGTCTGGAAGTTTACACTCCAACCAGCCTTCCCTAACCTCATAAAGCGGTGGCTGAGATAGATGCTTCTGCAAACCTATCAGGGCTGTTCCGGTTATTGCCGATACACCTGCACAGTAAATATCCTGGCCTGCGCTGCCATAACCGGCATGACCTTGCGCCTTAAACCCTCTGATGATATTGCCATCAGATATCACCTTTATCTCAACCATTAACCTTCGATCTTTTCGATCTTAATTTTAGTATAAGATTGGCGATGGCCCTGTTTCCTGCGATAATTTTTCCTCTTCTTGTACTTATAAACGACAATTTTCTTTGCTCTGCCCTGTTCAATAACCTCAACGGTAATCCGAGCATCTTTAACCAACGGGGCACCGATCTTGATTCCATTCTCATCTTTGACCATCAGAACCTGGTCCAGAGTCAGTTTATCTCCGGCTTCGCCGGCTAACTTCTCGACCTTCAGGATTTCCCCTTCGGCAACCTTATACTGCTTGCCACCTGTTTGAATGACTGCGTACATTAAAACACCTCCACATTTCTTAGACTCGCCGGTCCCAAGGTAGGCTAAACCATTTGAGGGGCTATCAAGAAATAAACTAGTCATTTACTCCGGTCTTTTTAGCGCTATACTTCGTTATCAAAACGCGCTAATACCACCAGTATTACCACGCTTTGACGCCTTGTCTAGCACAAAAAATCCTCGGAGTCTTCTGCCTTATTTATTTCTTGATAGTCCCTTAACCCGAACCGTGCGGTTGCAAAAACGTGCAACCATTTAATAAATTAACACATAAGACGTCCCGCGTCAAGCTAGTGTTTACCGCAGAATCTACCTGGAGGATATATTGTAATCAGCCAGATTTAGGCTATCATTAGGTACCAGTCGAATTTCCTTGCCAGTCACCTTTCGTATATAACCCAGGTTCTTATCATCATCTGTAATGAATTCCAACAGTCGTGGATGCAGTTCACATACAATTTCATCGCTTTCCAAATAGCCCATGTTGGCAAGCTTTCTTTTTACCTGACAAGCCAGAGATAATATATTTATTGTATGGCCCCTTCCGTGACAATTCCTACATTCATCAGTAAAAACCTGCGTGATACCATAACGAGATTTTTTGCGAGTCATTTCCAGAAAACCTAGCCCAGTCATGCCAATAATGCGGGAATGAGCCTTATCTTTTTCTAATTCCTGGCGTAGAACTGCAATCACATCTGCTTCGTTCTGCTTGTCTTTCATATCAATAAAATCGATTAAAATTATGCCTCCGAGACTACGCAAGCGCAATTGACGCGGAATTTCTACCGCAGCCTCCAGGTTAAGTCTATGTACCGTATCTTCAAAATCATTCTTGCCGGTATACTTACCGCTATTCACATCGATTACCGTCATAGCTTCAGTAGCATCAAAGATCAGGTACCCTCCGCTTTTTAGCCATACCTTACGTCGCAGGGCTTTGCGGATATCTTTTTCCAGGCCATATTTCTCGAACAGGTCGCCTTCGGTAAATTGTACGCGAGTAGAATAAATAGCATCCTGGTCTGCAATGAACAGGTCTATTTTCTCTTTCAGCTTCAGGTTGTTAACAATGATACGGCGTATATCTCCGTCCAGGTAATCGCGCAAGGCTCTTTCCACTACATCCACATCTTCATAAATCATTTGGGTACACTTCATCTTATCGTAGCGGTTCTTGATATCTTTCCAAATCTCCATTAGCCTATGCAATTCGCCCATAATTTCGCAATCTTCCGCATCCAAGCAGGCCGTGCGTAGAATAATACCCACTCGATCAGGCTTGTTTTTCTCAATTAGGCTGCGCAGGTGGTCTCTGCGTTCGTCACCCACAATCTTACGGGAAATAGAAACCTCGTTCTGAAAAGGCAGCAAAACTAAAAAATGTCCGGGAATCGTAAGATCACCTGTAACCCGAGCACCCTTTTCAGCAAAAGCCTCCTTTTTTACCTGCACCATTATATCCTGCCCGGTTTTTAAAACGTCAGCAATGTTGGCACCCTTACCAGCAGACACCCGTGCTATGTCTCCCGAATACAGAAAGGCATTCTTAGCCAGTCCTATATCAATAAAAGCGCAAGAAAGACCCGGTATTACATCCTTAACCCGGCCCTTGTAAACATTGCCCACATTTTCTTCCTGATCCGCCCAGAATACCTCTACCAGACGACCTTCTTCCACAATAGCCACTCGTGATTCCCATGGGTACACTTCAGCAATTATGTCTCTCACCAACTACTACACCTTCTCCAATGGCGAATAATAATTCTCTCCCTTTTTAATATAATTCCCCCGGCGCCAAAAATCCAGCATATATTTCTTATCAATTCCAGCTTGTGTAAAAACATCTAAGAGTTCATCAAATCTCACGTTTAGCGGTTCATTAACACTAACCCTCACCATTACAATTTCAAATTCATCCTGGCTTTCAACTTTTATATCATAAAGCCCCGGTCGTAGATCCTTCTGTGCCAGCTTATTTTTACCCTTGCTCTGTACTATAACCTTCTCTTGCTTAAATATCTGAGCCGCGATATTTTCAAGATCAAGCCCGGTCCCCTTCATCATAAAAATATAATCAGCTGCATTGACCACCTTCATAAGGGAAGGTGCTAAGGGTAGTATCTCACAGCAATGCCTTATATGCATGCCCAATGGCAGAGCATTGTTCATTGCGGTCACAAAGTCTACCGTGGACATGGGGTGAAGCTCCAGATCAAAATACTCCTTCTGCCCCCATACTCCTACTGGCAATATCGTCCCCATGGACAGCCTAATGTGGGGATTAAAGCCCTCACTTAACAGATACGGTATCCCCGCCCGGCGCAGAGTTCGTTCCATTAGATGCATCATATCCAGATTGGCTAGAAACTTTAAATCCGGCCCAACACTATATTCTGCCCGTAAGCGCATTTTACGCTTCCTCCTTTTGATCAACATAAACTCCAAAGTCAGGACAAATCCCGCAGTCCATACAACCTGCCTGGCGGCAATCGGGAGTAGATATAGCTGCTGATGCCATTTCATTTTCCTTATATAAGTAGGCCTTGCTTACTCCGGTATCCATAAAATCCCACGGGAAGATTTCATCGTAAGGTCTCTCCCTCAGCGAATAGAATTCCGGTTCAATATGGCAATCCGCAAAGGCTTCCATCCACTGCTCGAATTTAAAATACTCTGACCAGCCATCGAATTTGCAGCCTCTTTGCCAGGCTTTATGAATAACTTGTGCTAATCTCCGATCCCCACGAGCCATAACCCCTTCTAACATACTAGTCTGGCTGTCATGAAAGCTTAGCTTCACGTTCTTTATCTTTCGGCCCTGTAAATATCTGCGTTTCTCCTCAAGTTGTGCAATACTGTTCTGAGCCTTCCACTGAAAAGGAGTATGGGCTTTGGGCACATAACATGCCAGACTGGCCCTTAGCTCTACAGATCGACGCGAAAGGCGGTTGCCGATGGACTTCACCTTGGCCAGCAGATCCAATATCCCGTCTAAGTCTGCTTCCTCCTCGGTGGGCAGTCCCAACATAAAGTAAAGTTTAACCGAATTCCATCCCGAACCAAAAGCCGCTTCAACTGCCCGGAACAGATCATCTTCGCTTACATTTTTATTAATAACATCCCGTAAACGCTGAGTCCCTGCTTCCGGCGCCAGGGTCAACGTGGTCTTACGCACCTTCTGCACTTCGTTGGCCAGGTCAATAGAAAAGGCATCCACGCGCAGAGAAGGAAGCGAAACACCTATACCTCGATCCCCATGAGTCTTGACCAAATCCTTCACCAGACGGTTTACTCCGGAATAATCCAAAGTGCTCAAAGAAGCCAGTGATATTTCATCATAGCCGGTATTTTGCAACTGGCTCTGGGCTTGCCTTTTTAGAGTTTCCACACTCTTTTCCCGTACTGGTCGATATACCGTTCCGGCATGACAAAATCTACAGGCTCGTTGACAACCTCGCATGACTTCCAGGAATGCCCGGTCATGCACAATTTCCATATATGGTACGATAGGTTTATCCGGGAAGTAAGCAGCATCGAAATCTTGTACCACACGTTTACGCACCCGATCTGGTACTCCAGGATATTGGGGGCGCATCGCCTGAATCGTTCCATCCGCCTTATATTCAACTGAATACAGAGCAGGTACATAGACCCCTTCGATAGCGGCCGCCTTTAAGAGTCGGGACTTCCGATCCAGCCCCCGGGTTTGCTCCAGGCAATCCAAAAACTCCAGAATCAACTCTTCCCCTTCACCGACGAGAAAGGCATCAAAGAATCCCGCAAACGGCTCCGGGTTAAATACCACCGGTCCACCGGCAATAACTATAGGATCGCTCTCCTGCCGATCCTCTGACCAGAGCGGTATCCCTCCTAAATCCAGCATG
The DNA here is from genome assembly GCA_028693695.1 of Syntrophomonas sp. Taxonomy (GTDB): domain Bacteria; phylum Bacillota; class Syntrophomonadia; order Syntrophomonadales; family Syntrophomonadaceae; genus PHAA01. The sequence continues at coordinate 505 of JAQUUV010000067.1, read as the reverse complement.
TTTAAGACATTGCTAATTGACAATTCATATTGCAGTGAGAATCCTACCACATCAAAGCGATTTAAGGGGGCAAACGATTCCAATGAATAGAGGGGAATACGCTCCTCGCGCATCAATAATTCCATATCTGGCCAGGGCGCAAAAGCCCTTTCCATCAAATGCCCACTCGTTTCATTTACTACCCCATACAGTATCTTGCCCCCCAGATGGGACATACCTATTTCATATACATCCGGGAAAGCAAAAACCATCTTCATCTGGCTTTGCTCCCAGTCCTTCTTAATCATGTTTAGTTCGCCACCTGCATAGCGTGCCGGCTTGGAAACGCGCGGCAATATATCCTTAAACAGCCTGTCCTTCATACCCTGCCTCCAGTTAAGGGACTATAGCCCCTCAAAAAAATCATTGCTACTATCTTATCACAAAACCAGCCTACATACGAAAATGCTAATGAAAAAGTCTAATAAGGCTAAGTTTAAAACTCAACTGTCGTAGTTGACATATA
>JAQUUV010000066.1 GCA_028693695.1 Syntrophomonas sp. | reverse complement strand
ATCCTTTTTCCGTCGGTTTGAGGTAACCGTATTTTTGCTCAAATCCAGTAATATCATCGCTTTCCAGGGCATGTCCCAAGGTGTGATAGTAAGCATTGACAGCAGCCATAATTTCAGTTTCTTCCTGGTTTTCTACCGGCCTTTTAGAATTATTAAGATTTATATCTGCTACTGCATCCTCCTGCTTGATTCCCAGTATTCCCGAGTTGGTTGTTGCAGAGCAGGAGAAACCGGTCAAACTAAAAATCCCTATCCCGGCTGCTGGTCAAAGTCTTGCCCTGGATACCAAGCTGGCTCTGGGAAGGCATACCCTATTGATAAAACGGATTGAGCGGCTAAACAATAGCCTGAGGATCTACCTGGATAGTCAATCTCCAGCAGGGTGGAAACTGAGTTGGTTTTATCTGGAGGAATGGGAATCTGCCTGGTCATCAAGAGTATTAAGTTATTGTGGACAAAGAGATGAAATTACCAGAAAGATACAATATTTCGAGGTGGATTTGGATGAACTGAAGCGCCAAGAAAACTACGTGGTTCTAATGCTGAAAAACCCAGATTCCATTGTCCAGGGGCCGTGGGAGTTCAATATTGATAAAAGCAAAATAATGAGTAATGTTACGTTTAGTCCCTGACTACTGTACAGACGGACGCTTACCAAATGTAAGCTTTGCTAGGGCCTGACATTATTTGTGTTAATATTCACGTCTATGTACCCTGCTATCCCGTCGGCTATCGCTTGGGCTGCAAGATTTGTGAACTGCTCCTGTTTTAGTAGTTCACCTTCCACGGGGTTGGTAATGAACGCCAATTCTACCAAGGCAGAGGGCATAGTTGTCTGCCGCAGGACGGAAAGGTTGTCCTGTTTTACACCCCGATCGTTGCGCCCTAGTTTTCCAACCAATGATTTCTGCAAGCATGCTGCCAGTCTAGATCTTTTATCCTTCTGAATATAAAGCCGCGGGATTTCCGGAGGCGCATAATAATAAGTCTCAGTACCGGAAGGATCGGGGCTTAAAGCAGCATTGCAGTGCACGGATACAAACAGTGCCGCGTTGTACATATTGGCCATGGCAGATCTTAAATTAAGGTCTACAGTGGTATCATGGTCTAAAGCAGAATCATCCTTGCGCGTATATACTACCTTGATACCCTTCTGGGTAAGTATTTTCCCGACCTTTAAAACAACGGCTAGATTGGTGTCCTTTTCATAAAGATTATATCCGTCGGTTCCCGCATCCCTGCCGCCATGTCCGGCATCCAGTACGACCGTCGAAATACGCGGTTGAATTTCGCTCTGGTCTATTAGAAGGATATTCAAAGAAGAACCTTCCTTGCCAGGCTCTATAGAGAACTTAGCCTTTTTGTTGGTAGTCAAAGTAAAAACTGTTTGAACTTGTGAATCAACTGTCTTTGGTTGGAAACCCATACTGCTGATCATACGGCTGTCATATTTGTAACTGGACTGAGCTTGGCCGATCAAAACATTGTTTAATACTATTTCCAAGCGGGTTCCGGTTTGAGCAGATGTGTAAACCAGTGGTGCTTTCGAACTGATAGTGATATTATCTCCACTGTTGCCAAAGACTTTTCTGTCCACTCCGGTGATGGAGTTAGATATGACAATTGGTGTCGTCGGTACTGTAGTAACCTGTTTGGGTTCTTTGATAATCGGTGTTGGCGCTTTGGCAACAGGTACGGCTTCCTGCCAGGTAACATCCACGACCCAGCCCGCTACCCAGCCAGTCTTGGCACCCCGGCTGACCTGATACCATCCGTTTTGCTCGCCAATTACCGCCAAATTTTCCCCAGGGAGTGCAGTATCTATGCTGGCAAAGGTACGATTCGGACCACTACGTATATTTACCGTGTCTTTACCTACGGTAGCTGCTACTACCACGGCTCCATCTTTTTCGGGCGCTTGTATGTTAATTGCAGAGCTGGTTTCATCCCAGCCCACATTTCCACCCAATGCCTCTCCTACAAAACGCAAGGGAGCCAGCGTTCTATTACTGACAATCTTGGCCGGTACATCCAATTTATATTCTATACCGTTAACCGTCGGGGTAGTAGAAGCTATAGGCAGAATAACTGTAGTACTTCCTTTTGTAGCTGTTACCGTATTGGTAGTCTCGTTCCAAGTAACGGTTGCCCCCATGGCTTCAAAAATAGCCCGCAGGGGTACCAAGGTACGACCGTTTTCAATTATTGGGGGTACTTCAAAGCTAAGCTTCTGATTGTTAAATATGATGGTAGGGGCCGGCGGTATGAACGCTGCTTTAATTGATGCAGTCGTGGCAGACAGGGAGGTCCCCGCCAACCCTCCAATCAACCAAGATACAAACATTAGCAGTATTATAATTTTATACGTCAATCTAAAATAATTTGTCATTTATCTCTACCTTGCAATTATTCTTACTATTTCTATCTTTTATTCGTTTCCCCCTGCTTTCCAGCATAGGTAAATACATACATACTGGTTCATGACAGCCAGAGCCATATTACTGTCATGAACACTGACCGGAGTTATTTCCAGGGCTATGGGCAACTCTGATTTTATATCTGCAGCTATGTTTGCGATTTTTTATACCTCCGCCTCTGCAGATACCATCTCATTTAGCGAGGCTATAACCCCATCATATAGGGCCTGCACGGCTTTGTCCCGGAATGCTTCATCCATAAGGTTTTTCCGGTCCGATTCATTGGATAGATAGACAACATCAACCATTGCTACAGGCGCGCTAGTTTCCTTAAGTAGTCTGGTCTTGACATCCTTAACTCCCAGATTCTTAGTTTGAAGTTGTTTAATAAGTTCATTTTGCAGCAGCTCAGCGAATCTTCCACTCGTTAAAACGGAATTTTGCTGATCCTGGGCTGAATAGAATGAGGTAGAAGTTCCATTTAGGGCCTCATTATTGGCCATCATATTGTTATGAATACTAAGAGCCAGCGCTGCTTGGTCGTTGTTGGCCATATTAATACGATCGTCCAGGGTTAGAGTGCGGTCGTCCATACGTGTCAGCTCAACCCTTAGTCCTGCTTTCTTTAGCTTTTCATACAATTTAAGCGAGATGTCCAGATTCAGGTCTTTTTCTTTAACCTGAATAAGGCTGGCATCAGTTTCATTGAAGGGGGGATAGGTTCCGCCGAAATCTTCTCCGCCATGCCCCGGATCAATGACTACTAATTTGTCATTAATCCGTTCATTATTCATTAGATTTGCCATAGTATTTAGGGAAGGCTTTTTACTAACAGAATCGGTAAGAATCACTGCCCCTACTGCCAAGCATAATATTACCGCCAGGACCGATAGCTTATATGAACCGGTTTTAAATCTATTTATCATTTTGATTCTCCTCTCCACTTGTCCGTTGGTTTCGTTGAAGCTTATAAGACTGGCCTGCCTATGCATATGGGAAAACGACCGGGATAAATCTAAAATCGTCGTTCCGTAGTGAACCACATTGGGTTCCCCCAAAACCTCCAGGACAAGTGTGTCACAGGCCACCTCTCGATCATGCCGCATCTCTTTTGCCGCCAGCCATACTAGAGGGTTAAACCAGTGAATGATGACGGCCAGGAGAGCAAATAAGTTGCAGATTAGATCCCCCCGCTTGTAATGGGCGAGTTCATGTAAGAGGATGTGCTCCAACTGAACGGGATTAACCTGCGTTCTTATATCCACCGGCAGGAAAATGGCTGGATGGAAAACACCTAATATACCAGGGCTTTTAACGAATGGATTCGTATATAAAGGGATTCTCCTCTTGATCTGGAGTTTACCGCAGCATTGTTCCAACATTTCAAGGATTGTGGAATCTAAAACTTTTTGAGACGCTTTGAGCCTGCTTCTAAACCTCATCTTTAAAGCCAGAGATGATAATATTAGAATCGTGCATCCTATTATCCAGATATAAGGAATGAACCTTAAAAGGAACTGTAGAATAATAAGGTTTTTAGATGCAGGATCATCGGATGTCTTGCTAGCAGAAGACTCTCCATCCGGTCCCAACAATGACTGGTAAGTTGAGGAAAGTCCAATCAATGATTGGTTGTCCTGATAGGTCAGCATTTGTATTTTTTCTGGAATCAGGTTGGATATGCTGAATGGGCTTTGAAGCTGAACCGGCATTAAGAGCCGCAAAAAAATCAGCAGCCACACAATGTGAAAAACGCGAGCCGATATACGATTGGGTAAAAGCTTTTTAACTATCAATAATGAAGCAATAAGTAAACCGGCTATTATTGAAGCATAAAATATATGCAAGAAAACCGGAATCACGATATTCATTAGTTATTCTCCCTCCCATAATATGCGAATTTATCTGCCATAACCGGCATTACCTTTTCTTATCCGGTGGCAGGCTTTGTTTTTTCTTATTTTCCAGGAGCCTTTGAAGCCTTTCAATGTCCTTTTCCGACAAATTTTCATCTTCAATAAAGTTAGAAAAAAGCAGGCCTACGGCTCCATCATATACTCTGTCTAAAAAGGAACTGCTTTCAGCGCTTATGCAGTCCCTTTCGGAAAGGAGGGGATAGTATGAGTAGCTTCGCCCCGACTTTTCGTACCCCAAGGCACCTTTTTTCAGCAGTCGGTTTATATACGTTTTAATAGTTGGAGCGGAACAGTTCATTTTGGCAGATAGAGAAAATATTATCTCTTCGGAGCTTATCGGGCTTTTCTTCCATACCATTTTCATAACTTCCCATTCCGCATCGGATATTTTGGGTATATTCATGTTGCCTCCTTAAATCAATATAGCGTTTACAAATGTAAACCCATATATATAGTTTACATTTGTAAACGCTAAAGTCAACCATAAAATGTTAGTTTATTAACTTATAGAAATACAATTTTACCTGTTGCTTTCCTAAATTCAATGTCATCCCTCCTTCGTTTCATGATCATGTCTGAAGTTGTCCAGATCGATGTTAAGGGGTATTTTTGTATTGTTAATCTTATTCTGTACTATCAGTTGCAGAGACTTGTTGCCATCATAATTCTTGTTAGTCCAGAATGAAAGGTATTGTGGCTGGTTTTGACTAAAACCCATACCCATTTCAGGCTTGGAATCCTTAAAGTAGACTGTAATGACCTCATGCAACTCATAAGTGAACTTGCTGTCACCGCTGTTATCAATAACCCTACCCATTACTACTAATTCCCGATTAAAGGGTGCACCTAGTAGGAAGCGAGGGTGCAACCGAATTTCATCAATCACAACCTGTATATCTCCAATATTTACACTCTGTTTGATGAGGTATACTTTATCCGTTTTCAGGTATTGCCTATATCCGAACATGAGTGCGATTATTAATCCGATAATTATTAATCCGATAATAAGTAATATCTGACCCCAGCGGTATTTAAACATATCAGAACCCCCTTAATTTGCCAAGTCAAGATTAGCATCTAAATGAGTAGCGCAGATCCCAACAGAACACACAGAAAAATATTTAATGGCTGGGTGCTACGCTAACCTTTTTTGATGATGGAGTAAAACTAGGCAAAGAATAAATATGAGTATATGTGGTATGGAAAAAGCCCAATGTGCAATAAACTGATCAGAAATCGTTGGTGGAGCATCAGTTATTCTGTAACCATGAAATATAAACCAAAGTATTATAGGGGGAATCTGTATCAAAATATTCAAGTATAGTACCAACTTGGAAAAAAACTCCCATTTAGCATTGAAAATCAGGCAAATCATAATGAACCCCAAAACTTGGGCGCAATATCCCCACTGTTCGACTTCTGCTTCCAGTGTGCCATATAATTCATGAGAAAAGCTGTATCCAAGCATGATACTGATGGTACCAGTCATAAAAATAATAATCCTAAAGATTAAAAGCGACACTAATACTCCCTCCCGTTTCCAATGCCAGTGATCTTGCTGCCTTAGTCAGATACAGATACCGCTTACCTATAAGCTATCGCGTTATTGCATTTCTCCGATAATATAGATCCTTTATACCTTGCTTAAAAGCTTCTTTTGAACCGGACGTGGAATCAATGCGGTAGAGCCAGTTACCTTCGGTCTTGTCAAACCAAACGGCTATACGAATATTGGGATAGTTTTTCAGGGAATTTAAACACTCTTTGATCCAGGCCTTTTTATCACCCCCTGCTTCATTACATGAAAACTCGGTGATCATAAAAGGCTTTCCCGGATATTTTAAGAGATAGTCATTATAAACGGGACGGTACATATCATTGAAGTTCCGCCATATACCATCGGTGTAGCTAGTCCCTTCGTTATAGCAGGTCAAACCCACCCAGTCCACGTATTCCGAACCGGGGTAATAGAGTTCAGGGCTATTCCACTTAAAGTTGGGGTAGGTTCGATCATGCGGATTCCATACAAAATAGACATTGCTAGCCTCTTCCTGTTTGATCATTTGATAAATATGCCGCCAGGCATCTATGTAAAGATCTGCATCCTTGGAATAAAACCAGTTACACCAGGGCGTATAGTCACCATTCATTTCATTGCCAAAACGAAGGAAAATAGGGGCTCCAATGGCTTTCATACGTTTGACACAATCTTTAATATAAGCATCATAGTCTCCATTGATAATGCCGGGAATGATAACGCTATTGGGATTCAAACCGGGTTGCATTCTAGGCTGCCAGGTGAGCATCATTACCCGATCTTCAGAATAGGCACGGTCTATGACCTCCTGGGGGAACTCCTGCCAGAAGTCCATATAAGTCATAATGAATTCAAATTTATATCCCAGTGATTTTTCATATTTTTCAAAGGGGCCACTTCCTTCCGGCAGGAAAAAGGTTTGGTTAAAGATGCCGAACATCATTTGGTTGCCCGGTATGTTAAGACTCATTTTTTCACCGGCAAGATGGATATCCTTAAGGATCACTGTCGAGGGTTTCTTTTCAACTGGTTGCTCAGGAGGCTGGGATTTAAAGCTCTGAATTATATGATTCAGAGCTGAACTGTATTGATCCAAATGTTCGGCGTCGGTCTTCAATATAAAAGTATAAACAGTGCCGGGCAATATCAGGTCGATTTCCCGGTAAAGGTTAAGGTCATTGGAGCGGTTGTCTATTTTAGGCCTCTGCCACATAATACGATAGGCTTGTAGGTTTTTTATTGGTTCCCAGTTTTGCTCAATAACTTTGAGCCCCTGCTCTTGTTTAATGATATGCTGGTTGCTATAGTTCAGGTATTCGTTGGCGGCTATATTTTTCAGGGGTTGAGCGAAGATATCTATTATAGCCATGCGGTCAGAGGACCACAACCTAGTGACCGTCCCTGTTTTGCTTGAGTCAAGTGCCCAGGCGCCGGGAACTTCTATTTGGTAGCCGTCAATTTTATTGATGTATTCCTTCCATTCTGGTACAAGGGTTTTATCAGTGCTTACAGTAATTGCAGCGGCTATCTTTGAATCTGTATTATATTCCGTCCCAAGACTGAAGTCATTGGTGATGAGCGTTAGACATAAACATAAGACAATAACAAGGTGCATCCGTTTAAACATATAATCCTATTCCTTTCTTTAAAGGATCAAAATTTATTTCCTGCAATTTATATTCTTCTATTGAGCATTTTGGCTGTATCCACAAGTCACGTCCTATTTAACGCCCTAATGTGGTAAAATAATCCAATATACTAAGATTACTTCAACTGTCTCATTAAAGCAACAATAGACGGTCTCACCTCTTGGGCGAATGAGAACCACTATCAATTCACCAAAGTCTGGGAAAAAATTTTAAGTGCGAGAGGAGAGCGGTGGTTTCGTGCGGAAGATATTCCTGGCAATAACCTGCTCATTATGATTCTACGGGAATAAAACTAATAGACTTAACCAACAAAGAGTTAATCCCCTCATTTTACCGAATCAAATGGTTATATTTATACCATTGATAATGAGTCTATGAAGGGGCAATCAACGTACCATTTCTATAGGGAGAGGGATTAAAATGGGCAAGAAACGCGGGCGTCTGGCAGTGATATTTATAGTTGGTGTTTGGGCGGTTGTTACATCTTATTTTGCGTATCTACATACTTTTACTATTATGACTTGCTACTTGGATGAAACAATCACGCTGGATGACAGGCAGTATATTATTCAGGAAGTTGAGGCATTCAATTTTGAAAATGTTTTTGCAGAAGATTATAATTATTGGGCTTTGAACGTTCTATACGAGCTGCCAGTTAGCTTGCAGAGGCCATTTTATGAGGTTGTTAATTTTTATTCCCGTCCCAGAATTGCCTATAACGGTACCTGGGAGGTAAATATTAAGGGAGTGGTTATACCCCGACTGCCGGAGCCATCTATTGGGAATCTCGCCATCTATATTGATGGGAACTATCATGGAAGGGCTGTTCAACAACCTGACAAAAAGGACTATTCCTTCTTTAATACCCGGGGTCAATATTACTCAGCAAAAGAAATCGGCCAACCGATAACTTTGATATTTGATGATAAAAGTACGGGGCATAAAACAGAAATCCAGCTAGTGCCCCAGTGGAAAAAGAAATATTATTTCATGGAATTGCCAGCGGATATGGCAACTGACCCGGCGGATACTGCCCGCAAGTTCTTCGCCCTGGCTTCGCAGGGCAAGAGACAGGAAGCCCTGCAGCTCGTAATGCCTGAATACAGGAACAAAATTCCCTGGCCCCCTTCCGAGGAAATATGGAACAAAATGAATCCGGAGGATGTTTTAAACTATAGTCTGGAGCGTCAGGAGAATCAGAGCAATTATCCAGTGCTTTATGCCTTGACTATAGGAGGAACCGTGGAAACTGCACCATTAACAGTAAATATGATTAAGAACCAGGATTATTATGAAATTGTAGATTTTATATAAATTGTGACATGTCTAATTGGTATGATATAAACTCCATAAACTTCACTTTCTAAGATAGTCCTTTGGAGATATAGTCTACCACTCGGATTTATCCCAAGGATTTGTAGTAGCGGGCAAGGATACCAAGGATTTTCTTCAAGAAAAGTTGGCTTTCTTGGGATTAACGCCTAAGGAGTATAATGAATTTATTATTTACTGGCTGCCAATAATGAAAAACAACCAATTCAACCTGGTTTCATTTGCCACAACAGAGTATGAGGAACTGGCACCAATGCAGATAACACCAAAACCAGATTCTATACTTAGAGTCTTTATGGTTTTTAAACCCCTGAATAGTTATATGGAAGTTCAACCCCAGGAACTGAATTCATTTGAACGAAAAGGCTTTGCTGTTGTGGAATGGGGAGGTACAATGTTACATTAACTTAACTGTTGTCATATTGGGCAATACAATGAAGAAGGATTAGGATGATAAAAAATGGACAGTTTTT
>JAQUUV010000065.1:4131-9353 GCA_028693695.1 Syntrophomonas sp. | reverse complement strand
GGCTTCAAAAAACTCATTTTTCGCTGGACCGTTGGTCGCGTTTCGACCAACTTTGTATTCGCACTTCTCATTCTCTTTGTTCAGTTTTATCAAGATCGTCGTCGCTTCACTTTCGTTTGGCGGCAAGAACTATCTTATCATGGCTAATGTCTTATGTCAAGGCATTTTAAATTCTTTTTTTATGTGTATTACTTTAATTTTCTGCCAGCTTTTTATAATACTCGTACCTTTCCTTGGCATCTTGTTCAGTTTTCTCAAAAAGCTGACTCGCATTTTCGGGGAATAGTTTATTCAGTGAATTATAGCGTACCTCACTCATAATAAAATCTCTAAATAAATCCATGTTTGGCTCTTTAGAATCGAGAATAAAGGGATTCTTACCTTGTTTCTTGAGCTCGGGGTTAAATCTGTACAAATGCCAGTATCCTGCCTTAACAGCTTTATCCATTTCAATCTGGCTCTTGGTCATGTTGATCCCATGGTTAATACAGGATGCATAAGCAATAATCAAGGATGGACCGGGATAGGCTTCTGCCTCTTTAAAGACTCTAATGCACTGAGTTGGATCAGATCCCAGTGCTACCTGAGCTACATATATATATCCATAGGTAATTGCCATGGCGCCAAGGTCTTTCTTCTTGGTTTTCTTACCGGAGGCAGCAAATTTTGCAATAGCTGCAGCTGGAGTCGCTTTAGAAGACTGGCCACCGGTATTGGAATAAACTTCGGTATCTAAGACCAAAATGTTGATATCTTCGCCCGATGCCAAAACATGATCCAAGCCGCCATATCCGATATCATAACCCCAACCATCTCCGCCGAAGGCCCAGTTTGATTTTTTGATAAGGAAGTCTTTCCGGTCAGCAATTTCCTTCAGTATCGGATTGGTTTGCCCTTTAAGTAGCACCAGGATCTTAGCAGTGGCTGCCATAGAAGCTTCGGCATTATACATTCCTGCTAACCATTCCTGGAAAGCCTCATTTAATTCTTGTGAAATATTTTCTGAAGCTATAGCTTCCTGCATCAATTCGGCAACTTTATTCCTGATCTTCTTAGTACCCAGATATAGACCAAATCCGAATTCAGCGCTGTCTTCAAACAGCGAGTTGGACCAAGCTGGACCTTTGCCAGCTGCATTCTTGGTGTAAGGCATGGAAGGTGCAGCAGCTGCCCAAATAGAGGTGCAGCCAGTCGCGTTTGCTACAAGCATGCGGTCTCCAAACAACTGGGTAAGCAGCTTGATGTACGGGGTTTCGCCGCAGCCTGCACAGGCACCGGAGAATTCCAGCAACGGCTGGCAGAACTGGCTGCCCTTAATGCTGTATTTATTCCAAACATTATTTTTTATCGGAATAGTCATCGCAAATTCCCAGTTAGCTGCTTCAACGTCTCTTTGGCTTTCAAGGGGTTCCATAACTAAAGCACTTTCCATGGCCGGACAAGCATTAACACAGACTTCACAACCCATGCAGTCTAAAGGAGAAACTTGCATCCGGTATTGTAATACTGCCACTTTCAGTCCAATTGCAGGTCGGGTTACAAATTCGGCCGGCGCATTTGCAGCTTCTTCTTCAGTTAGTAAGACTGGCCTAATGGTAGCATGAGGACAAACTAGCGAACATCTGTTGCACTGGATACAATTCTCTTCGATCCACTTGGGTACAAACGCTGCAACACCGCTCTTTTCATATTTAGCGGTTCCAGATGGGAAGGTACCGTCTTCCGCACCCTTGAAAGCGCTAACCGGCAGATAATCACCATCTTGCCCGATCATTGGCCGCAAGATGTTGGTAATGAATTCCGGCTCATCTTTAACAACGATTGGGTCATCAGGTGCCTCGGCCCAGACAGCCGGAATATCAATTTTAACCAATTTCTCTATACCTGCATCAACTGCTGCATTGTTCATATTTACCAGCTTATCACCTTTTTTGCCATAGGTCTTTTTAATTTGATCCTTCATATAACCAACTGCTTCATCAAGAGGAATTACCTTAGCAAGCTTGAAGAAAGCTGATTGCATAACCATGTTGGTACGGTTGCCCAACCCAAGTTCTCTGGCGATTTCTACAGCGTTTATGGTATAGAAACTGATATTATTTTTAGCCAAATATCTCTTCATTTTAGCTGGCAATTTTTGATCCAACTCTTCCGGTGACCAGGTACAATTCAGCAGGAAGGAACTACCTTTTTTCAAACCCGCAGTCAAATCGTACATATTTACATATGACTGGTTGCTACAAGAAATAAAATTAGCTGCATTGATTAAATAAGGCGCTTTAATAGGATTTTTACCAAAGCGCAGATGCGAAATAGTAATACCGCCTGATTTCTTAGAATCATAAGCAAAATAAGCCTGCGCGTAAAGGTCAGTGTTATCGCCGATAATGGCAACCGCTTGTTTGTTGGCACCGACTGTACCATCAGAGCCCAGTCCAAAGAATTTACACTGAATGGTTCCATCGGGAGCAACATCTATTTCTTCGCCTCTCTCAAGAGAAGTAAAGCTGACGTCATCAATGATACTGATGGTAAAGTTGTCTTTGGGCTGATCTGCTTTCAAGTTCTCAAATACTGCTACGATATCGGAAGGTAAAGTATCTTTGGAACCCAAACCATAACGGCCGCCGACAACCAGTGGGTTCATTTCATAATTTTGGAATAAGCTGCGGATATCTTTATATAAAGGTTCTCCGGCAGCACCGGGAGTCTTGACGCGGTCAAGCACCGCAATTCTCTTTACTGTTTTGGGGAAAACATCAAACAAATATTTAGCGGAGAAGGGTCTATACAAACGAACCTTAATGAGTCCTACTTTTTCACCTTTGGCCAGTAAATAATTTATGGTTTCTTCTGCGGTATCACAAACAGATCCCATAGCTATAATAATGTTTTCAGCATCGGGCGCTCCATAATAATCAAAAGGTTTATAATGGCGGCCGGTAATCTTCCCGATTTCTTTCATATATTCTGCTACTATATCCGGTACCTTCTCAAAGAACGGACTGCATGCTTCCCTAGCCTGGAAGAAAATATCCGGATTTTGGTTGGAGCCCCTGATAACTGGGCGGTCAGGATTTAAACTATTGTCCCGGAATGCTTTGATTGCGTCCGTATCAACCAGTTTGGCAAAATCCTCATAGTCAATAGTCTCTATTTTCTGTTGTTCGTGGGAAGTTCTAAAACCATCATAGAAATGCAGGAAAGGTATCCTTGATTTGATGGCAGCCAAATGGGCTACGCCAGAAAGGTCCATAACTTCCTGAACACTATTTGAACATAGTTGTGCCCACCCGGTGTTAACTGTAGCCATGACGTCGGAGTGGTCACCGAAAATATTCAAAGCATGGGTTGCCAGACTGCGAGCGGTCACGTGCATTACACCGGGCAGAAGTTCACCGGCTATTTTGTACATGTTGGGGATCATCAACAACAAGCCCTGCGATGCGGTGTAAGTGGTTGACAACGCACCCGCGCTCAGTGTGCCATGCAAGGCTCCTGCAGCGCCGGCTTCCGATTGCATTTCTGTAACATCCACGGTTTGACCGAAAATATTTTTCTTTCCCTGAGCACTCCACTCCTCAACATATTCTGCCATAGGAGAAGATGGAGTAATTGGGTAAATGCATGCACATTCGGTAAAAGCATATGAGACGTATGCTGCCGCCTTAGTCCCATCCATCGTTTTCAGCTTATCTTTTGCCATTCACTATTAAACCTCCTCTTGTTTAAGATTCAAGACATGTGACGATTAATTTCAAACCTGTGCGATTCGTGTCTTGACAATGAGGGACATTATACTCCACCGATTTAAGGTACTGGCTCCATGTGCCCCATAACCTGTATCTAAGATGATATCGCCCTCATTCATAGTGCCCAGCGGGCCTGCGATTTCAAAATGCCTCCGGTCTATCCCAGACCGAAGGTTTCTTCTTGGGCAAAGCTAATAACCTTTATTCCCATTTCATCTAAGACTCTTTTTAAAGTTCTTAAAGTATAAAAAGGCTCAACTGTATCTTAGATCCACCAGGGTTATCTGTCGGCCCTGATTTTTCAAGTTTAGAGCCCTATTAATCGCCATTTCACTTTTGCCGCTAGCGTACTCACCTATGTATGCTTCTGATTCAACTTTTACTATTTATCGAGAAACTCAACACCTCCTGAGTGTATACAGTATTCGTGGTTCAGCTGTCTACCAGCTCCTTATTAGTATAAATGAGAATTTAATTGTGCGTCAATATTAATCTCAAATATAATATATATTACTCACATTCACCGACTAATATTACGCACATTTAGACAATTATACTCTTTGTTTTTGACTAAACTTTCTCTGCAAATTCGAACCCTATATAATATTTACGCCCTCTTTTACCAGCCGTTAAGAAAATAAAAGGGAACGGTTCTCTCGTCACAACCACGAAATGGAGTGACTGAAAAATCGTCCCCTTGTTACTTCTTAATTCCTTTTTATTTAAGCAACAGTTGAAAACAAACCAACAATAATATCCCCGGTATGCCCAGGAAACCGGCTACCAATACCGTAATAATGTTTATCGGTAGTGCAAACCCAAAATAGGCCGCACCATAGTTCACCAGTAAAAGCAAAACCAATCCGATGGCAGAATTAATTAATAGTTTCCAAAGCAACTTAACCGGCTTCATGATTACCTGTGCCACAATAAATATAATCACCAGCAAAAATAGAGCGGCAATTACTATGTTTGTTGTACCCATTAGCAATACACCCTTTCAAGCATTGTCTGTATCCGCCGCCTCGCCCCCTTCGAGCAAGCCCGATTCTCTACTGTTGTAAGATGAGAGATCTGTTCAGTCATCGGATGACTCATTTTTTCCATGACATGCCCTATGAATTTGTTGAGACAGCTCTGGCTGTTTTCTGCCTATAGTTCTTTAGAAGGTAGTCATATCTCTTTTCAGCGGCGTTTATGCTGTACACTGCCCAATCCACCATGTCCGGATCTTCCATCTGTGCAAACATGCGGTGCGCGATTAATAATTCGTCCTTCGCCTCCTGAATTAATTCTATATCATCCAGCTTATTTTGTTGTTTGTCTTCGCCGTTCAGTAACCAGACTTCGCGAAGAGCCTTCCACCATTTCAACCAGACCTTCATTGTCAACCCTCCATAAGTGTGTAGCAAACTATTGTTGTCCACTGCATCTTATGTCAAGCAAACCAATTTTATACCGAGGACTTAT
>JAQUUV010000065.1:0-4031 GCA_028693695.1 Syntrophomonas sp. | reverse complement strand
CTTATAATTCCTTACGGCCCTCCATTGCTCGGCGCAGGGTTATTTCGTCAGCAAATTCTATGTCTCCTCCTACCGGTAATCCGTGGGCTAAGCGGGTAACTCTTATCTTCTGCTTACCAACCACAGAAGCTAAGTAACGCGACGTAATTTCTCCATCAATGTTAGGGTTGAGCGCCAGAATGACTTCGTTCACTTCCCCCTCGCCTAAGATTTTAAGCAGGGGTACTAGGTTCATTTCTCCCAGGTCGTTATCATCCATCAGCTTGAAACTGCGGTTTAACACAAAATATTTGCCTTTATAGCCAGTTCTTTCAAGAGCAATAATGTCGCTCGCTTCCTCCACTATGCATAAACTGCTTCTATCACGATCCGGATCACAACATATATGGCAGGGGTCAATATCAGTTAGGTATCCGCAAACCGAACAAGGAAACACCTTTTCCCGAGCATCCAGAAGGATTTGCGATAGCTGCCGAACCTCCTCTAGGGGCATCTTCAATATGTAAAGGGCCAATCTCTGAGCCGTCTTAGGACCTATCGTCGGCAATTTCAGCAGTTGGTCAATCAAGTTTTCCAGTGGTCGGGCCAATCTCATGCTTTTGCCTCCTATAGCATTTTTACAATCCTGGTATGTTCAGTCCCCCGGTTATCTTAGCCATCTCGGTGGATACCATGTCCTGAGACTGTTTAATGGCTTCGTTTATGGCTGCCATAATTAGGTCTTCCAGCATTTCTACATCCTCCGGGTCAACTACCTCTGGCTTAATCTTAATCTCTAAGATACGCTGCTTGCCATTCACCTTGGCCATAACCGCTCCACCACCTGCAGAGCCTTCAATGATCCGTTCCTGTAACTCAGCCTGCGTCTTGGCCATTTCCTCCTGCATTTTTTTGGCCTGTTTCATCATCTGATTCATGTTAGATCCGCCCATAGGATTAAATTTCATTCTATTTTCCTCCTTACTCTTTTACCTCTACTATGTCTTCACCAAAATATTCAATGGCTTTTTTTACTATTATATCATTATACTGGCTATCTTCCAGAAAGATAAACTGCACCTCAACTTCGCGTTTGAATATTTCTTTTATCACTGCATCCACTATTTCTCGGTTTCCTTTTTCCTCCATTCTTTCCTTATGAAATCTGTATCCCTTACGAAAGCCAATAAAGATGGTATCCCCTTTGACGCCAAGTAATTTCCCCTGGGATAGGAGAGCATGGGTGGGTATTTTCTTTTCTTTTACCCCCACCAACAAGCGGTTCCACAATACTTCCCTAGCATCATTTTTTTCACTTTTATCATGGTTTTCATTGCTTTCGCTTTTTCCTCGTTGTCTTGGGGCAACTCCTTTCTGGGATATGGCAACTGGTTCCGACCGGACTTCCTTCGGAGCGAATAAGCCTGCCATTTCCAATAATGCCATTTCCAGCAGATACTTCTGGCCTTCACTAAACCTTAGCTTTTCACCGGTCTCCATTATCATTCGTAAAGCCTGCAAAATCTGATTTTTATCTGCTTTAAGCGCTTGTTTCTTCAGAAATTCATAGCTTTGTTCACCTGCCATTACCAGCTCGGCTTCCTCTCCCGCTAGTTTGTATAATAGTAAATCGCGTAGGTAGAGAGCCGTTTCTCGAGCCAACTGCCCGGCCTCTTTGCCTTGATTCAGGGCCGTATTCAGCATAGACACTGTGGAAACCAGGTCTTCTGCAATAACTTTATCAATAAGCTGGGCTACGAACAAGTCATCTACCAGTCCCAGCACTTCCAGCACGTCCGCCTTACTAAGGCTGCCTTCCTTATATGAATATAGCTGATCCAACATACCCAGAGCATCCCGCATCCCCCCATTAGCCCGACGCCCGATCAGAGACAATGCCTCCTCTTCGATTTCAATACCATTGCTGCTAGCTACATCTTTTAAGCGGGTACTGATCTGGGGCAGGGTTAACCTGCGGAAATTATACTTCTGACAGCGGGACAGTATAGTACTGGGAATTTTGTGGGCCTCAGTGGTTGCAAGTATAAATATTACCGATTCCGGAGGCTCCTCCAGAGTCTTCAACAAGGCATTGAAGGCCTCAGTGGTCAACATGTGCACTTCGTCTATTATGTAGACCTTTTTCTTTCCCTGGGCAGGCATTATCCTAACTTTTTCCCTCAAATCACGAATTTCATCAATCCCCCGATTTGAGGCCGCGTCTATCTCAATCACGTCCATAAAATTGCCGTTATTAATATCCTGGCAGGAAAGACATACATTGCAGGGTTCTCCCTCAATACGGTTTTCACAGTTTACTGCTTTGGCCAGAATTTTGGCGATACTGGTCTTACCCGTTCCCCTGGGGCCGCAAAATAGATAAGCATGGGTCAGCCGGTCTTCCCGAACTGAATTCTGCAGAGCTGTAACAGTCTGCTCTTGTCCCACCACTTCTGAAAATCTCTGGGGTCTCCAAACCCGGTATAAAGCTAGATATGCCATAAAAATCGCCTCCCCTGACCGACATGTAAGCTCGTCTCTATCCACCTTACAAATGTATCGGTTTCTTACATTATATCGTTTTCTCAACCGAAGAACCTAAAAAACCATATAAAAAATGCAGGCTTAAAACCTGCGCGTCTTCAAATTTATAATGCCGTGCACCTGGCCTCGAAAATACCTTCCAAGCGATGCTTGAACAGTTAACTCCATTCAGGTTGCCCTCCGACACACGGGATGGACCCTTTAGTGCTGCTTCCTTCCGGATCTGACACGGTTCAAGGTGTCCCATTGCAGAGGACCCAAACTTCTTAGTCACTTATTCAAGCCGGACCTTACAAGGATACCCCCTCGGCTCAGGAATTCAATCCTGCTATAGCGGGTTGCAGGTTACAGGACACCGCTAATTCCCCATCTAGCACGGCAAATCTTATTTTTACATTGATTATGCTAGTTAATTGTATATGCTTTTCGGTTTGATTGCAAGTAGCTGAGGGCTTATCCCGGAATAACTATATCAAGCATGCCGGCAGATTTTCCGACATGCTTCGTTGTCGTCAGCTTAGATACCGTCCAGTATTATACGGGGACATTGCCCGTAAGGGGTGTGTCCCCATACCTTAATACTCCTGCCGCCTCGCATGTCGAAAAATCTGCATAGGCATCAGTTGACACATTTATTCCGTGATAAACCCTTAATTTAGGGAATTCTTGCTTGCGGGCTGTTTCGTTCTTCCTTATGCTATATAATATGTTGATAATATTATCTCGTAAGCTTGTGCAAAAGGAGCATGCAATTTAATGAAAACTTTGAATGGAACCGTTCAGCCGTCAGCAAGTCGTTTTGCTTTTATAAGTGGCCTTAAGGCTGGTATCCCTATTGCCGTAGGATACATTCCGATTGCAATTGCCTTTGGTTTGCTGGCAAAATCAGCCGGGATTCCAAACTACATAACTACTCTAATGTCATTTATTATATTCGCTGGGGCGAGCCAATTTGTAGGTATTAACTTGATCATCTTAGGTACAAACCTCTGGGAAATTGTTCTAACCACATTTATTCTCAATTTACGCCATGTACTGATGTCAGCCTCAATCTCCCAAAAGATTGAGCCAGGGACCTCAAAAAAATATTTGTCTCTATTATCTTTTGGAATTACCGATGAAACATTTAGCGTGGCATCCTTACGTGAAGAAACACGGCTAAAACCAGAATTCATTTTAGGCCTAAACTTTCTGGCTTTTAGCGCCTGGAATGTAGGAACATGGATGGGGGTCTTCTTGGCTGCAGGTCTCCCGGAATCAATAAAGTTAAGTATGGGTATTGCCCTTTATGCAATGTTTATTGGATTGCTAGTTCCTTCTTGTAAAAAATCTAAAGCAATTTTGATTATTGCTTTACTTGCCATGGCTATCAATTCGCTGCTTTATTTTACACCCTTCTTTTCCAGTATATCCACCGGGTTAAGAATTGTACTCACAACCGTAATTGCTGCAATGGCAGGTGCAATAATGTTTTCTAAGGAGGAGAATGAATAATGGATCATCTGTGG
>JAQUUV010000064.1:6875-9355 GCA_028693695.1 Syntrophomonas sp. | reverse complement strand
AGGACCGTCCCCACAACACGCTGTTATATAATAGTGGCTAAGATGAAAGCGATTTTCGTTAAGAAGTTCAGATGTACAGGACTAATTCAGTAATTATGAATGCGACGTTGCGTAGGAGGCCGTGCTGTCCTGTGAAGACAGGTGAGTGGAAGGGGGCGAGGAACAGGACGTTCCGAGCCGGTCACCGCCCACGGATGGGCGGTTGGCCGGGCACCCCCTGGAACTCATCTGGCAAGCAGTTGACAGCCCGAGCCCCCGGAGCCCGGAGAAGGCAGAATTGCTTAATTTGTCCACTCAGCTTACAGTCAACAGCTAATCCCGGTCCCCTCTTCGGGAAGTTTGCTGCACATTATAGGTCAACTGTGAAAGTTGAGTTATTATTTTTTAGTCTAGTCCGGGTTAGGGAGGATGTTCGTGGACATTATAATTCAAGGAATAAAAGAAGGTTTCCTGCTGGTATGGTCAATGGATCCTAAAATCATACAGATTACCCTCGTATCTCTGCAGGTATCTTTAAGTGCTCTATTCATTGCCGCCTGCCTGGGGATACCCATCGGAGCTGCCTTGGCCCTAAAAGACATGCCAGGCCGTAGGCTGTTTTTGAATATCACCTACACCTTTATGGGCCTACCCCCGGTTTTGGCAGGTCTTATCGTCTATTTAGTTTTGACTACCCGCGGACCATTGGGGCAGTTTCAATTGTTATTTACCCCCGCTGCCATGATATGTGCTCAGATATTGCTGGCATTTCCAATAATCTGTGGCTTGACCGCGCGGACGGTTATGGCTCAACGCCAGGAGGTATATGATACCGCGGTAACCCTAGGCGCCTCGCGACGTCAGGCGGCCTGGGCTATCATCCGCGAATCACGTATGGGCATTATTGCCGCCCTTACAACCGCACTGGGTCGGCTCGTGGCAGAAGTGGGAGCAGTTATGTTGGTGGGTGGTAATATTGAAGGCAGTACCAGGGTATTAACCACTTCCATTGTTTTAGAAACCCGAATGGGGGAGGATAGTCGGGCCATTGGCATCGGCATTATACTGCTGGTAATTTCCTTTTCCATTATTTTGATAATAAATCTCTTGGAAAAGAGGTCTTTTAAGAATGACACCGGTATTCAAGTTACATAAAATCATAAAACGATACGGTCAGCGGGAAGTTTTGCATATAGACGAACTTACCATTCCAAGGCAAAAAATTTGCGCCATATTGGGGCCCAACGGATCGGGAAAAACCACCCTGATGCGAATTATGGCCTTGCTTACCAGGAATGATACGGGAAAAGTTGATGTTCTAGGTGAAGATATTCATTGGGGTAAAGAACAGTTGCTTAAGTTGCGGCGGCAGATGACCATGGTTACCCAGACCTCCTTCATGTTTGAGGGGAGTGTTTATGACAATGTTGCTTTTGGCTTAAAGGTAAGAGGGAAAAAACAGCGAGAAATTCGTCCAGCAGTCGAAAAAAGCCTGCAATTACTGGGCATGTCCGCTTTCATTGCGGCGGATGCTCGCAACCTGTCCGGAGGAGAACGGCAAAAGGTAGCCATCGCGCGTGCCCTGGCGGTGGAACCTAGGGTGCTATTTCTAGACGAACCGACTGCTAATATTGATCCGCAGAGTGCAGTAGAAATAGAACACCACGTACAGTTTATCAATCGGGAGTTGGGTACTACGATAATCCTGGTAACCCATAACCTGTTTCAAGCACGCAGGCTAGCGGACGAAGTGTTTTTTATGTGGGATGGAAAAATGGTTGAGCAAGGCAGCGCTAAGGAAATCTTCGAGCAGCCCCAGGATGAAAGAACCAGGTCCTTTCTAAGCGGTGAAACTGTGTTTTAGGGACTGACTAGTTTATTCTTTGATAGTTCCTCAGGTTTAAAATGAATCCTTCCCGGTAATAATGAAAAGTACAGGGAGGGATTTTTATTATGTATAAAAAGCTATTAGGAATTATAATCATTTTAGGGTGCGTTTTTTCAGTGGGACTGGTGGTGGCTAACCAGGGAGAGCCCCTTGCACAGAGTGTACTTCGCCTACATGTAATCGCCAATAGTGACGACCCGGCGGATCAAGCCCTCAAAATAGCTGTTAAAGACGACATCGTGGCCATGATGAAGCAAGAATTTACGGATGTTGAAGATGCAGGGGAAGCTAGGGAAATGGCCCAGCAGGACATCCCCCGTATTAAAGCGGCAGCACAAGCGAAAATAAAAGCCAACGGCTATGATTATCCCGTAGAAGTAAATGTGGGCGAATATGATTTCCCCACCAAATCCTATGGCAACATGGTATTCCCTTCGGGAAAATACCAGGCGGTAAGAGTGGTAATCGGAGAGGGCCAAGGCAAGAATTGGTGGTGCGTTTTATTCCCGCCGCTTTGCCTGGTATCTTCTTCAGACCAAGGACTAAGCCTGAGCAGCCCCCAGCAAGCCCAGGTCACCTTTAAGTGCTTAGAACTGCTCCCCAAAGGAGTAAA
>JAQUUV010000064.1:4018-6775 GCA_028693695.1 Syntrophomonas sp. | reverse complement strand
AAAGGACCGTCCCCACAACACGTAGTGTACAGCCGGGCTGACGACAGGAGTGAAGATCAAGGCATGAGAAAAAACCGTGATTGAGGCGTACAAAGAGTACGTAGATTGAACGGTTTTTTTGAATAACGCAGAGATTCGTTAACTGGCCAGGCTGATGACAGGAGTGAAGATCAAGGCATGAGAAAATCCCGTGATTGAGGCGTACAACGGTACGTTGATTGAACGGGGTTTTTGAAATAACGCTGAGCGACGTCCATGGATGGGCCAGTGCAGCGATGCCATGGATGGCAAAGAGCTGCGATTCGCTTCTGTCATCAGTCTGGACGTTCCTTTTTAATCGAGCTAAGGATATAATTAGGAAAAATGGCGAGGAGCTTAAGCGGGATGAAGAAACAGTTGGAGATAGAAGCCCCGGCCAAAGTAAACCTGACCCTGAAGGTCTTAGGTAAAAGGACGGATGGTTATCATGAATTGGAATCCGTAATGCAGCAGATTAGCCTCCGAGACAGAATTTTTCTCCAGGTTGGAGGGCAAGGTATAAGGGTAGAAAGTAACAGCCAGCTAATCCCGGATAATGAAGAAAACCTAGCATTTCAGGCTGCTCAATTACTATATACAAAATTTTCCATAAAAGCAGGACTCCGAATATTTATAGAGAAGAATATACCAGTAGGAGCTGGTCTGGCAGGTGGAAGCACTGATGCAGCAGCGGTGATGATTGGCATTAATGAATTATTTAATCTGGGCCTGGAACGGGAAGAGCTCATGAAATTAGGCCTTGCAATTGGTTCAGATGTTCCTTTTTGTCTGCTGGGGGGAACCGCCCTGGCCCGGGGGCGGGGTGAAATACTGACAACGATGGGAAAAGGACCCCGGTTAGAAATGTTGCTAGTAAAGCCTGATGATCAACTTTCCACCGGTGCAGTGTATCGGGAGTTTAGATTGGAAAGGGTCATTCATTCACCTGACAATACGGCTTTTCTTGAAGCTTGGCATAAATATGATATGATAGGAATAGTAGGACAGATGATAAACGTTCTGGAAACAGTCAGCCTGGATATGTGTCCAGAGATTGAGATCATAAAAACTAAGCTGGATGCGCTAGGGGCGACGAATACTCTGATGTCAGGAAGCGGCCCGAGTGTCATAGGAGTTTTTGCCAGTCAGAATGAGGCCCAGCAAGCCTGGGAGCTCATAAAAGATCAGTATAGAGAAGCCTATCTGGTCTCATCATATAATAGAGGTGATTAGCATGCAGGAGAAACGTCTTACCCCGGTAAATCTCGATTCTTACAAACCCCTGCGAGAACTAGTTCTGGATGCCATCAGAAGTGCCATTATGAGCGGCATTTTGCAGCCCCGGGAGAGGTTGATGGAGATACAGATGGCTGAGGAGTTAGGGGTATCGCGCACGCCTATTCGCGAGGCTCTGCGCAAGCTAGAACTGGAAGGCTTTATTGTAATGGTACCTCGCAAAGGTGCGTATGTTGCTGACCTTTCGTTCAAAGATATCGCTGATGTCTTTGAAATTAGAGCTGCACTGGAAGGCCTGGCAGCCGGGCTGGCAGCGGAAAGGATTACTGAGGAAGAGTTAGAAGACCTGGAAAGACTGTTGGTGGAGAAGCGGGAAGCTATTACCCAAAATGACATCGGCAAACTGGTAGAGGTTGATACTAAGTTTCATGAGTTGATGTACAAAGCTAGTCGTAATGAGAGGTTGAGTTCTATAATTAGCAACCTTCGTGAACAGATTCAGCGGTTTCGGCTAACCTCACTGTCTTTTCCGGGCAGGATGAAGGATTCTCTGGATGAACATAAGAAAATAGTTGAGGCTATCCAGTCCCGGGACAGTCAAATAGCTCGGCACGTGGCGCAGGAACACATTGAAAATGCCGAAAATGTCCTCATAGAATGTTTAAAAAAGGAAGGTCTTTCTATAAGAGAATAATGGAGGTAGAAAGATGCAATACGATGCTGTCATACTCGCTGGTGGCGAAAACAGCAGTGATCTAAAAAAGATTGCTCCCTATGACAATGAAGCCCTGATCATTATTGGTAACTATCCCATGATATATTACGTTTACAGTGCTTTGCGCGCTACACCAGCCATCAACAATATCATAATAAGTGGACCGGTAGAAGCCCTGCGCAATATTTTGCCCCGTGAAGATAAGCTCTTTTTTGTAGAGGGCGGTGAGAACGCCATCGATAGTTTTGCCCATGCGGTGAAAAGCATGGAAGGTAAGGGGTTAAGTGATAAGGTCATGGTTATACCTACCGATGTTCCTTTTATTACTGCTGACGCCATCGAGGACTTTCTGACCTGTTGTGAAGCGAGTCAGGCCGATTTTTATTACCCGCTAACTCGCAAGGAGGTTAATGAACGCAAATATCCGGGCGTGGTGCGGACTTATGTGCGCTTAAAAGAAGGAGTCTTCACTGGAGGAAACCTATTTTTGTTGCGTTCCGAACAGATCCCAGCTTGCTTGGAAATGGGAGTGAAATTGTTCTATAGAAGAAAGAACCCGCTGGCTATGGCGAGATTATTTGGAGTGAGCCTGGTATGGAAATATTTATTGGGGCGGCTCAGCATTCAAATGGCGGAAAAAAGATTTTATGAAGTAGTAGGCATACGGGGCAAGGGAATCATATCGTCTTATGCTGAAGTAGGCGTAGACGTGGATAAACCCTGCGACCTTCAGTTGGCCCAAAAATACCTGGGTGGTATTAATTTCAGCCGATAAGTTATTGCTTTAC
>JAQUUV010000064.1:0-3918 GCA_028693695.1 Syntrophomonas sp. | reverse complement strand
AGGAGAGGTATAAGAAAAGTGAAATTTACTGCAGTAATACTGGCTGCTGGAAAAGGGGTACGCATGCGATCCCAACTTCCCAAGGTGGTTCACCGGGTGGCCGGAAAGCCTATGGTGGTTCATGTAGCAGATGCAGCGAGACAAGCGGGAGTTGACAGGATTGTCCTGGTAGTGGGGCATGGGCGTCAAGCAGTAGAAGATTTATTTACCCCCGGGGTGGTTGAGTTTGCAATTCAGGAAGAACAACTGGGAACAGGACATGCTTTAATGCAGGCTCAGGAAAAGGTCGGTCAGGATGAGACGATTCTAGTATTGGCCGGAGATACTCCCCTTCTGCAGGCTGCTACCTTGCAGGGACTTATTGATTATCACCGCGAAAGCGGAGCTGTGGCTACAGTTCTTTCCACCGAAGTGGATGATCCTTTTGGTTACGGCCGGATAATAAGAGATGCCAGTGGTTCTTTCCAAGGAATTATTGAGGAAAAAGATGCTAGTGAAGCAGATAAAATCATCCGCGAGATAAATTCGGGTATGTATTGTTTACAGGTGCAGGACGCCTTTGCCGCCCTCGCTGGTATCAGCGCCAGTAACGCCCAGGGCGAGTATTACCTGACCGATATGCTGCAAATACTTAAGGATGAAGGTAAAAAGGTAGAAATATTCCGGATGGATGCCCGGGAGGACATATATGGCATTAATGACCGAGTGCAAATGGCTCAGGCGGAAGAGATACTAAGGCGGCGCAAAAATGAAGCATTGATGAGAAACGGGGTAAGCATTATAGACCCCCGCTCCACTTTCATCGATAGCGAGGTTGAAATTGCTAGTGACACCATCATTTATCCCGGCACCATGATTGAAGGTCGTACCGTTATTGGAAGCGGCTGTGAGATCGGGCCCGGAACCCGCATAACATCCTCCAGCATTGGTAATAATGTCCTTATTGAAAATTCCCGTATTAAAGAGGCCCAGGTAGGTGACGAATGTACTATCGGCCCCTTTGCCTATTTACGGCCTCAGGCCATATTGCATCGAGGCGTAAAGGTCGGGGATTTTGTGGAAATAAAAAAGTCAACCCTGGGAGAAGGAAGCAAAGCTCCGCATTTAAGCTATATAGGAGATGCCATAGTGGGCAAGAAAGTCAACATTGGCGCTGGCACCATTACCTGTAACTATGATGGCATAAATAAATGGGAGACCGTCTTGGAAGACGGAGTCTTTATTGGTAGCAATACCAACCTGGTAGCCCCGGTTAAGGTGGGAGCAAATTCCGTTACCGGAGCGGGTTCAACCATTACCCGCGATGTTCCAGCCAACACACTGGCAGTGGAACGGGCCGAACAAAAGAACCTGAAAAAGAGGAGTAAGAGCGAAGCGAAAAAATAAAAGCTCTGACAACCAAATGGAGGTATTGTGAGTATGAAGGCAGCCAGGATGAAATTGTTTACAGGAAATGCTAACCCCTATCTGGCCAAGGAAATAGGAGATTACCTGGGAATGTCGCTAGCTAAGGCGTCGGTATCACATTTCTCGGATGGTGAAGTCAGCGTGGCAATTCAAGAGAGTGTGCGCGGCGTGGACGTATTTGTTGTTCAGCCCACCTGCTCCCCGGGCAATGAAAACCTCATGGAACTGCTTATTATGATTGATGCTTTCAGAAGGGCGTCGGCGGGGCGTATCAATGCCGTTATCCCCTACTTTGGATATGGCCGGCAGGATCGTAAGAGTCGAGCGCGTGACCCCATAACCGCCAAACTAGTTTCCAATCTTATCGTGGAGGCAGGAGCCGACCGAGTCGTAACGGTTGATCTTCATGCTACTCAGATACAGGGCTTTTTCGATATACCCGTTGACCACCTGCCTGGAGTAGCCACCCTTGCTGAACATATTAAAGAGAAAAAGCTGGGAGATAGGGCAGTAGTGGTATCACCGGATGTGGGAGGAGTTACCCGGGCGCGCGACCTGGCAGCAAGACTGGGTGCACCGCTGGCCATCGTTGATAAAAGACGACCAGCCCCTAATGTATCCGAAGTAATGAATGTAATCGGTGAGGTCGAAGGTAAATCAGTAATCATCATTGATGATATTATAGATACTGCTGGTACGGTCTGTACTTCCGCCCAGGTAATGATGCAAAAAGGAGCCCGTGAGGTATTTGTTTGCTGTACTCATCCAGTTTTCTCCGGGCCGGCATTAGATAGAATGGCTAAGGCTCCGTTTAAGGAAATTATAGTAACCAATACCATACCGGTATTAAAAGAAAAGAGTTTGCCTAACCTGACCGTGCTGTCCATTGCTCCCCTTATAGGGGAAGCCTTATTAAGAGTTCACGAAGACCTGTCGGTCAGCAAACTATTTGAGGATTAAGAAAAGGCAATAATAAGTTGAAGATCTATGGAACGAGTACGTTTTCGTAAAAGAAAGGGAAAAGGTGATATAATGGCATCAACACAGGTATTAAAGTGCAAAAAGCGAGAGGTTAAAAATACTGGGTATCTAAGAGAATTGAAACGTAATGAATGGGTGCCGGCGGTAATTTATGGAAAAGGGAAAGAAAACCTGACTGTCCTCCTGGCAAATAAAGAGTTAAGCAGAGTCTTTACCCATATTGGAACCCGGGGTATATTCTCCCTGGAGGTAGAAGGGGAAAAACAAGTAGTTATGGCTCAGGTGAAAGAGGTACAGAAGAACCGAATCAGCGGAGCAATAACCCATGTGGATTTCTTAACTGTAAAAATGGATGAGAAAATTCATAGTATGATAAGAATTCACTTGGTGGGCGAAGAAGAAATAATCAATAAAGGTGGAGCCCTTCAGCTAATAGTTCGAGAAATACCGGTTTCCTGTTTGCCGGGAGATTTGATCGAAGTAGTAAACCTTGATATATCAGGTTTGGAAATAGGCGGTAAAGTCATTCTAAGCGATCTACTCCTTCCAGCCACCGTAGAAGCATTGGAAGATGGGGATACTGTTGTTGCTAACATTCTAGCTTCATCCATAGAAGAGCCAGAAGCCAAGGAAGAAAAGCCAGCGGAACCAAGCGCTTAGACCTTAATTAGAGGATCGAAATGAAGATAATTGTGGGTTTGGGTAACCCCGGAAAAGAATATAAAAACACTCGCCACAATGTAGGCTATATGGTTTTGGAAGAATTGGCATCCCGCTATCCGTTAGAAAAACAAGAGAGCAAGTTTGATGCCATTATCGGTCAGCTCAGGATAAAAGGCGAAAAGGTATTGCTGGTAAAACCGTTGACATTTATGAACCTCAGCGGCAAATCGGTACAACCCTTGGTGCACTGGCATAAACTGGAACTGGTTGACTTGATGGTGGTTTATGATGACATGGATCTCCCCTTAGGAACGATCCGCATAAGGGCTGGAGGCGGCAGCGGCGGCCATAACGGCATGAAATCCATTGCCGAAAGACTGGCTACCCAGGAGTTTGCTCGGGTTCGCCTAGGGATCGGCCGACCTGAGGAGCGGGAGGCCGTAGACTGGGTATTGGGCCGGTTTGCAGCCGAGGAAAAAGAACAGGCGGAGCACGCCATAAAATATGCTGCTGATGCCTTGGAAAAATGGATAACAACCGGTATAGTAGAGGTCATGAACGCGTACAATTAGAAATGGCAAAATAATAACTTGCTCTTTTTAGCGAGGGATTTGAGTTATTGTTTTGCTGTTCCTTAAGAAACAGGTATATTTGCTGCCCTGGTATGGAAACATATGAGAAAAACCATAGAAGGGGCGGGCATTTTGAAGATCTATTATATTTGTGAGTACTGTGAACGGGTGTTTAGTATGGTTGAGGTGGAAGGCGAAGAAGGCGAGGTGCAAGTTCAGGGTATGTGCGATGAATGCGCTCTGGAAATGGGTCTTGCCAGTCCCACGTCATTAAGTCAACACTTTTACAGTTAGA
>JAQUUV010000063.1:2756-9498 GCA_028693695.1 Syntrophomonas sp. | reverse complement strand
AGGAATGTCCCCCAGTGTGGAATCATACAGTCGGGACATTTCTGCAGTGTTCGCCCGGGGACATTACCCCCTTCGGGGACTACTGATGCATCCTTAAGGATACCGCTAAGGTTGCTGATGCAGCCATCCGGTCGCAACTAAGGTAGCTATAAAACAGGTGTGTCCCCCTGTTTTATAAATGATAGCCTAGCTGGCTAAGGTTGGATTCACTGTCACGCCAGTTCTTTTTTACCTTAACCCACAAATCTAAATATACCGAAGCATCAAGCATTTTTTCTATATCAATTCGCGATTGCTCGCCAATCTGTTTAAGCATCTGCCCCTTTTTACCAATTATAATGCCCTTCTGAGAATCTCTCTCGGTATGAATAACGGCTCTTACATATACCTTTCCCGTGCCCTGATTTTTAAACTCCTCAACTTCCACAGCTAGAGAATGCGGTACTTCATCACGGGTAAGAAGTAAGGCCTTTTCTCTGATTAGCTCAGCCACAATAAAAGATACTGGCTGATCGGTCAAGTCATCTTCGGAGTAATAAAGCGGTCCTTCCGGTAAATACTTAAAGGTTTTTTCCAGTAGTGCATCCAGATTAGTGCCCTGAAATGCGGAAATAGGTATAAGTTCAGCGAAATTCATCTGATTGTAAAATGGCTGAATAAACTCCTTAACCTCTTCTTCCCTAACCAGATCAATCTTATTTACCACCAGGAATACGGGAACCTCCGTCTTCTTCAGCTGTTCAATTATAAACTGCTCCCCACCGCCGAAAGGCTTGGTGGCATCAATCATATAATAGATAATGTCGACTTCATTCATACTACGGGTTGATACCTTCATCATATATTCGCCCAGTAGGTGTTTGGGCTTATGCATGCCAGGAGTATCTACAAAAATAACCTGCCCCTGCTCAGAAGTAAGAATACCCTGAATTCTAGTTCTGGTGGTCTGAGGTTTTTCCGAAACGATCGCTATTTTAGCACCAATAAGTGTATTAATTAAAGTGGATTTGCCCACATTAGGCCTACCCACAATACTTACAAATCCAGATTTCACTATTATATAACCCTCCTGCTTGAAGTGTCTAAAGAAAAAACCTGTGGTAGCATCTCACCCAGATAATATTCCCTAAAATCATCGTTTTCATTGACAGCAATTATCTTGATATTCATGGAGAATTCGGCTAAGACCTGCAGGCAAGCTCCACAAGGATATATGTAATCTAAGCCGCTGCCTACTATAGCGATAGACTGAAATCGGCTTTCACCGGCATTAACGGCCTTAAATACAGCAATTCGTTCCGCACAAACCGTTAAACCATAGGAGGTATTTTCCACATTAGCTCCGGTATATATGTGCCCCTCATCGGTTAATAAGGCGGCTCCCACTTTAAAGCCAGAATAAGGAGCATACGCCTTTTTTTGGGCTTGCCGCGCCATCGCAACCAGGTCAACCAAGTTCATATGCGCATTTCCCCTCATAAAGAATTAGAGTAATCTCATCAGATAGGGGCCAAAAACCAGAACCCCTACAACAACAGCGTTGATGGCCGTCAGCAATACGCCTCCGGCAGCCAGGTCTTTGGCTAGCTTAGCCAGCGGATGATCATCTTCGGTAATCAGGTCTACGGTTCTCTCGATGGCAGTATTAATGGTTTCTGCGGATAGAACCATAAATATCGTAATCATTAAAAAAGTCCATTCCACTCTGTTTACCCCAAGGACAAAAGCGATGCTTATCGCGGTTATTGCTGCCAGCAGGTGAATCTTCATATTTCTACCGCTAGCTGCCGAGTAAACAATCCCCTGTATCGCGCAGGAAAAACTCCGGCTGAACCTCTCCATCTCGACATTCTACCTTTCCAGTTTTACGCTTCTCAATATCTTTTCTTCCAAATCGCGCATCACTTTTTCCTCGGCTTCATTTTCATGATCAAATCCCAGCAAATGAAGCATCCCATGGGCTACCAGGAATCCAAGTTCCCGGCTAATACTGTGACCATATTCCTCACTTTGGGACTGAGCTCTCTCCAGAGAAATAACGATATCTCCCAGAACATTAAGTTCATTGGAAAAATCGAAATCAGGTTCATCCTCGGATAATTCGTTCATAGCAAAGGATAGAACGTCTGTGGCGCTGTTCTGGTTCCTATACATCATATTCAATTCCTGTATATAACTATCGTCAACCAGCAGAAAACTTACCTCCGATTTTTTAGGCAAGTTTTGCATCTTCGCTGCGGCGCTAGCCACGCTCGTGATGACATTTTGTAATTCTTTATTGTAGCTAACCTTGTTCTGTTGGTCTATTATCATCGTCTCCATAAGTGCCACTCCTTTTTGTAAGCTCTTTTACTATATCAGGATATTCAATCCGTTTATGATATACTCCTTCCAAAACCCTGCAGAAGGTATTGGCAATCACATCCACATCCTTAAAGGTTAGGTCGCATTCCTCCAATTGCCGATCATTTAACTTATCGCGCAATATTTTGCGAACCATGGTACGAATTTTCTCCAGGCTTGGAGCAGGCAAAGAACGAACTGCAGCCTCCACCGAATCAGCCAGCATCACTAAGGCTACTTCCTTGCTATGCGGTTTAGGTCCTTCGTACCTAAAACTATCTTCATTTACCATACCCTCGCCTTCTTCCTCCAAGGCTCGGCTGTAAAAAAAATTTTGCAGACTGGTGCCATGATGTTCACCAATAAAATCAATGATAACCTGAGGCAGGCGGGCTTCCCGAGCTAGTTCCAGACCCTCCTTGACATGAGAAATAATAATTAATGCGCTTAAAGCCGGAGCAATCTTATCATGTGGATCATCAAAGCCACGCTGATTTTCTACGAAATATTCCGATCTTTTTATCTTACCAATATCATGATAATAGGCGCCTACCCTCACCAGCAGGGGATTAGCGCCGATAGACTCTGCGGAAGCCTCTGCCAAATTACCGACCATTAAGCTATGATGATAAGTTCCTGGCGCTTCAAGCATCAACTTTTTAAGGAGATCATGGTTAGGATTGGATAGCTCCAATAATTTTATCATACTGGTTATAGAAAAGCCGCTTTCCAGGTAAGGTAATGCTCCAATCATTAAAACCGCCGATAATATTCCGTTAATAACCCCAATCATTATTCCCACCAGAACAATACTGATGGTTATATTGCTATAGATAAAGGCCATCGCCAATATCGTTGCAACATTAACCCCGGCAATATACAATCCGGATATAGCTAGATCTGAAGTCTGACTTAATCGTGATACCCGATATATCCCGACCGTACCACTGATAAATGCAACAATAACAAAGGCTAATTGGTTGCCGCCATTTAGCAGACCTACATATAAAGCCATAACCATGGTTATAAAATATGCCAACTTATTATTAAGTAAAATAGCAATCAACATAGAACCTGCGGCTACAGGTGCGAGGTAGCCCGACATGGCGTTTATTTCCGGCCGGTCAGCGATTTGAATGACCGTTGCAAACCTGGCCAGCAACAGAACTATAAGCATAATAATGCCCAGCAACAACATTTGCTTATCATTTTCATATAGGTCTTTATGGTAGCGTCTCAGATACTCCAGCATTAGCCAGAAACTGATGATAACAAAAGCAGCCGCTCCAACCAGCGTAATGGGGTAGCTCTTGGTTCTCTGGATGCCAAGTTGTTCCAGGACGGATATCTGTTCTGCGGTTACCCGATCTCCTTCCCGCACGATAATTTCTCCGATTTTTACGGTTTTATGTACAGGCTCAACCGCATCCTCTGCCTCCTTAATAGCAGTAGTAGTAGCTTCTTGATTGAAAATCATATTAGGGCGAATCGCGTTTATGGTTGCTATATTAATTATCTCCTCCGCTGAAGAGATAAAACCAAGCTTATTGACTTGTTGGCTTACATCATTGTAGACTCCCCCCATGGCCTCTTCCGTAATGGGTTTGCTCATAGCCAATTCCACCATGCTCAAGGTTGCCTGCTCCATCTTATCTATATCCTGGGGTTTAGTAACCAGTAGATAATTGGCCGATGATGTAGTATTAATGCCAGAACTTACATTTTTCTGACGGACCATGTCATTTAACAAACCTGTTATTGCTGTCTTTTTATCGGTGCTGTTGGACTGCAAAATACCCCTTAAATTTATATAAAAATTATTAGCTTCAGTCCGGGCATTTGCCAGAGCATATTTATCCTCCTCATATTTCTTCTGTACCCTGTCAGTAGCCTGTTGCTTAAGATCCTCCGTCTGTTTTTCATCTATGACCACTGCAGTAATATTGGACACGATGTTACGTTTAGCCACTTCATCGGTGCGCAGCATAACCTGCTGCGGGCTAAAATTACTAAAAAGAATAGCTATCATTATAGCGAAAAAAGAAAATGCCGCCAGTATTTTTTTAGTGTGAGAATCTCTCCAGAAACGGCGCATTCTTTCCCCCCAAAAATATTGGAGGATATTGGCCAGTCTCATATTCAATCTCCTTAAAGTGCTCCCAATCTACTGTTGAGCCAAAAAAACTTCGTAAGCGTTAATTATTTTCTGTACCAGAGGATGCCGGACGACATCTTCCTTAGTCATATACTCGAAAGAAATACCCTTGATAATACCTAGTATCTTTTGAATCTCTATCAAACCTGAATGATCGTCCCTAGGCAAATCTACCTGAGTAACATCACCGGTAATAACCGCCTGAGAGCCAAAACCCAGACGGGTTAAAAACATCTTCATCTGCTGAGGTGTAGTATTTTGAGCCTCATCCAGAATAATAAAGGCGCTATTTAAGGTTCTACCCCGCATATAAGCCAAAGGAGCTATTTCAATAATATTTTTTTCTAAATAGCGTTGGGTTACATCTACACCTAAAATATCAAAAAGGCCATCATATAGGGGCCTAAGATAAGGATTTACCTTTTCTATAAAATCTCCCGGAAGAAAACCCAACTTCTCTCCGGCCTCTACTGCCGGTCGTACCAATATAATACGTTCCACTTCTTTATTGCGTAAGGCTCTAACCGCCATCACCACTGCCAGATAGGTTTTGCCCGTTCCCGCCGGGCCAATGCCAAAAACCACATCATCCCGCAATATAGATTGAACATACCTTTTTTGCCCCATCGTTCTAGCCTTGATAGCCTTCCCATGGGATGTAGTCAAAAGGGTTCCGGATACAATGTCCTGGTATCCAGGCCTATCTCCCTTTTTCAGGAGTTTGTCCATGTAGGTGATATCATTAATGTTTAAAAACCCTTCGGCCTCTACAATCACCATCAAATCCTGAATTAACTGGGCGGCGTAATTAACTTGTTCTTCCTCGCCACGAATATAAATATCAGCCCCCCGAGCCGAAAGTTCAGCATCACAGATTCCCTGCAAATAACGGAAATTATCATCCCCAGCGCCAAATAATACTGCTGCCTGCTGGTTATCCTTAATTTCAATCTTGCTTTCTTTTATGGCCAAAAATTTTACTCTCCATTCCGAATACGATTTCCGCTCATTATATCATAATAAATGCTCTAATTACTAATTTCACCCGCACTGATAAGATGTGCTTCCGAAATATCTTGGATGCTTTCCATAAAGACTTTAATTCTTACAATAGAATCACTGGGTGAAGATAACACGGAAAAATGAGAGTCGCTTACTTTAAGACTTGCCTCCATTTTTTGATTCAAGCTTTGCAAAGCTTTTTCCCGGGCGATTTCTACCGCCTCTTTCTCGCTATATTTAGTTGTATTTATTTGTTGTTCTTTTATGCTTAAGCTGGATAAGCCCCAATTTCCAGCCGAGCTATGCCACACTTGCTCTTTACTAGTCTCTTCATAAAGGACAAACTTATTATCCCCCCAACCTTTTAACAAGACTTTTTTCCATGGAGTAATTAGATACAACTTATTCAGTTCGTTTTCCGTAAAAACCTTTTTTTCCGTTATTAGACTGCATTCACCATATCCCTCATACCAGGTTCGAGCCATAACTTTACCCCTTGCCCTTACCTGGTAAGGCTGAGCACTTGGAGCTGGCTTTTCTGCCATTTCGTACGGTACAGGCGGAAAAACAATACCCGATATAAGAATGTCACCCTTAGCCACCACGGTACCAGGCTTAACTTGGGCTTGGCCTTCTAGAACCAGAACCTCTTCCACCACGCCGTCCTGAGCCGCTACAATATGACAGGGCCCGGTAATCTCATGGTCAGGCAGTATTTTCTCCACGACCTTGATATTAACTTTAACGCCCCGAACATCACATTGAATGTAGGTTAGTTCGCTTATATCCCTGAGCATAGCTTCTTCAACCTCGATACGGCTGAAATTCCATTTAGCAGCCCCAGGGTAAATCCCATGTATGGCCGCGGTCATCAGTATCCGATTTTGATCCACTTTATTATTGCCGCTCACCTGCACCAACCACACGAAAGATGACATCAGGTACAGCATAGCGATAAATATAAAACCTCCTCCCAGCAGGCCTATACGTCTCTTCATAACCGTTTTCCAAAAAGGCATTCCCTGTCTTTTCAGTAACAGTATTTCATAATTATTCTCGTCAGCAATGCTTTTAAAAGCCTCATAACCACTGGTTCTCACTTTTAAATAGATTAAATTGTCCTGCCTTTTTATGTCCCAGATATAGATGCCTCGGGCCAGTGCCATATTGATTACTTTTTCATAGTTTTCACCTTTGAGGCTTAGAGAAATAAACCCGCCCATCTGATCCGAAAACTTATTA
>JAQUUV010000063.1:0-2656 GCA_028693695.1 Syntrophomonas sp. | reverse complement strand
CTTAGGTATATCCAGAACCAGATCCCCAGGGATTTCTAAAAAGTCAGCCATTGCCTTGCTTATGATCTCTCTTCGTTTATTCATATCCATCCCCTCCACCACGAAGAATACTGTAAATCCTTGCTCTTCAAATATATGCACAAGATCTCCCCTGCATTCGCGAATATAGACCAGGCCCACTGTGACAGGGTACGGTTCTCTATCATACATCCCCTGTCACACATCTAGGCAACAAAAAAGACGTGCTCTCGCACGTCATTTTCGTTCATCTGATTCATAATGATATTTTTGTATCAGGTTATGCTAGCCTATAGCCAGGCCCACGATACTAACCAAGAATGTTCCCAGAACAACCCCTATAATTATGAGAACGGTTATTCTTTGCCTCTTACTCTGCATACCTCGGTTCATAAAAGTCATCTGATAACACCCCTAACTTAGCTTAAAACTTTTTCTTTTTACGGGCAGCTTCTGATTTCTTCTTCTTTTTTATACTAGGTTTTTCATAGTGATCATGTTTTCTAATATCCTGCATAACCCCAGATTTCTGACAGGTACGCTTAAACCTCTTCAGAGCACTGTCCAGGGATTCGTTTTTTCCTACTTTTACTTCGCTCATTATATCCCTCCCCTCACCTGACCGGGCTGTATAAACACCACTATATTGTACAATTCCTAATAGGTCCAAGTCAAGATTATTCGGGAGGCCAACCCATTTGTTTTCCTCCCAGCAAATGATAATGCAGGTGGAAAACCGACTGTCCTCCCCATTCTCCGCAGTTATTCACTAGTCGATAACCCCGTTCGCTAACACCTGATTCTTCGGCCAAACGCGACGCCAAGAGCTGTATATGCCCCAATAATTCTACATCCCCTATACCAACCTCATTTAGCGAAGCTACATGAATTTTAGGAATAATTAATAGATGCACCGGTGCTGCAGGATTAATATCTTTTATGGCTAATAGCCTATCATCTTCGTAAACTATGTCTGTTTTTATTATTTTAGAAATGATTTTACAAAATAAGCAATCGGCTACGATCACAACGTTCACCTCCTTAATGGCATCTGTAATAATCTAAATGCTCAATAAAAAAAGCTATATTTAGCAATATATTTTCTATTCTATCAAATAATAGAACTATTACAAATAGAGTTTTTAATTTTCTACAACTCGACAATGGTAAGCCTGCAAAATTAAATTTACGAAATGGTGGTTTAACTAGTGCCAACAATCACAAAAAACTTGGGAGAAACTGATCGCCTAGTCCGGCTGGTATTCGGGCTGTTTATAGTAGGGCTAAGTCTATTGGTCACCTTACCGCCTTTATGGCAAGGATTAGTCTGGGTCGTGGCAGCTATCATGCTATTAACTGCAGCCACGGGCTACTGACCATTGTATGCTTTAATGGGTTGGTCAACCTACCGAAAAATATCGTCCTAAACGCGAAGGCAAGTCGGGAATATTCCTGACTTGCCTTTGACAATTTTCTATTAAATTCTGTTCAGCTTCAACTTCATGACTACTGCCAGACAATAAAGTCTTCAGACTCCTTCTTAGGTCTTACTCTATTTCCAAGCTCTCCAAATCAATACCATCCAAAAGCTCTTTCAGCTTCTTCAACTCTTCATTATTCAAGGTAATACCCTTACCCATTTTTTCATGATCCGGTCCCCAGTCGCGGATGTCTATCTTCGGCTTGCGTTCGTTCCAGCTTACCATGTTGATTTCCTTCTGCCATCCTTTGGAACCTTCAGACAAAACGCCTAGGGGTTTGGTAATAGCATATTTAATATCAGCCATCAAGTACTCCTCCTCTAACCCTTTTTTACCATTTTACCCCATTAGCTATTAATTGTCACTATAAAATAGAACGTATGTTTGTAGTATGGGATAACCCTTTCCCTCATTCTGCCCATTAAATAACTAACCCGCCATTGGAGCTAATCACTTGACCAGTAATGAAATCAGTTTCATGTTGGGCTAAGTAGAATACTAAATTTGCAATTTCTTCTGCTTTACCAAACCTCATTAGTGGTGTCTTTTCTATCAGCATGCCCTTCTCTTCTTCGGTGAAGGAATCCATCATATCAGTTTCTATTACACCAGGTGCAACACAATTTACTTGAATATTTGAAGGACCTAATTCTTTTGCTAAAGCTTTTGTGAACCCAATCATTCCAGCTTTTGCAGTAGAATAGCTGACCTCGCATGAAGCACCTACCATGCCCCATATGGACGAGATATTGATGATTTTCCCTTGCTTTTTTCTAACCATTTCAGGCACAACCATTTGGCTGCAATTATATAAACCCTTCAAATGGACATTTATCATTGAGTCCCATTCTTCCTCAGTGGTATCAGTGAAAAGTTTATACTGTGAGATACCTGCATTATTTACTAAAACATCAATTGAACCAAAAGCTCCATGAACAGTATCAATCAGTTTCTCAATCTCCACTCTTTTGGTTACATCAGCACAAATTGCGAGCGCAGAAAATCCTTGTTCTATTAGACTTTTCTCTAATTCTTGGGCAGCTTCCTCGGAGCTAAAATAATTTATTACTACGTTATATTTATTTCTCGCAAAAATTTCTGATATTGCTTTTCCTATTCCTTTGGCACCGCCAGTTATTAATACTGTTCTGTTCATA
>JAQUUV010000062.1:4552-9541 GCA_028693695.1 Syntrophomonas sp. | reverse complement strand
CTTCCATGCCGGATTTCTGGTACAACAGCATGCGGCGGACGTCTTCGTGTTCAATGATTCTGACGCTTGGGCCCTTCGGATCGGTCGATTTTTTGCTCTGTACGCGTACTTTGGTGTAATCCAGAGCCGCATAGTATCCAGAAGTTATGCATCCCAGGGTGAATAAACCGGTGTTCAGACGTTCTTCGTTCATATACGCGAACATCTGCTTCATACCAACAGCTTTGCCGTCTACAACTTCTTTTTCGCCTACCATCCAGCCGTAACAGTTGTCGTTTTCACCCATGGCCAGGGTAAGAGTGGAGGAACCGTGGATACCCATCTTGTGCTCGATGCCGGTGGAGGTTACGTCATTCCATTTACCCATGGAGCCATCTTCGTTAACCCAGAACTTGGGCACGATGAACAGCGAGATGCCGGCGGTGCCTTCTTTGGCGCCCGGGGTCTTGGCCAACATAAGGTGGATAATATTTTCCGCTAAGTCATGGTCGCCGGAGGTGATAAAGCATTTCTGGCCTTTCATCTTATACAGGTGGGGAGTATCGGTGGGGGTTGCCTTGCTGGCAACCGCGCCAACTTCGGATCCTGCACCTGGCTCGGTCAGGCCCATGGTGCCGCCCCATTCACCAGTGTACATTTTGGGCAGGAACATGTCCTGTTGTTTTTGGGTTCCATAGTCCTGGAGCACGGTGGTAGCACCCTGAGTCAGACACCAGAACATCACTATACCCGCAGATGCAGCGGACTGCATTTCCAGAATTGGAGCGTACCAGGACAGGGGTATCTTACCATCGCCACGGAATCCGAACTGGGGTCCTAACTCGGCATCACAAACCGTTTTGTAAACACTCTTGTAGACATCTGGGGTTAGAACAGCTTTCTCGTCGCCGCCCACAAACGTACAACCGATTTCATCGGCATCTTTGTTAGCCGGGCACATAACGTCGCGGCAGATCTTGAAGTTA
Organism: Syntrophomonas sp.; assembly: GCA_028693695.1. GTDB lineage: Bacteria > Bacillota > Syntrophomonadia > Syntrophomonadales > Syntrophomonadaceae > PHAA01. Next base: position 8,576 of record JAQUUV010000062.1, on the reverse strand, counting down.
ACATCGAGGAAATTATCGATGTCATCGATTCCATAATATTCTTTATAGGCATCCAGGGATAAAAGCTTGTCCATGGGGAGCCATTCTTTTATCACGAACTTAATGTCGCGGGTGTTAAGCAGATAATTACTATGTGACAATAAAATCCCTCCAGTTCTATTTTTAAATTGATTCATAAGACTAACTGGACTGCGTTGGCTGGACGTATTTGCCAACGCAGTCGCAATTAAAAGTTTTTAGACCCTATTATTGAACTTTATAGCTATGCCAGAAGATTTACAGTATTTGTTCTACAATAACGGTTGTGCCCATGCCGCCACCGATGCACAGGGTGGCCAGACCCAATTTGGATTTTCTCTTCATCATTTCATAGAGCAGGGTAACCAGGATTCTGGCGCCGGATGCACCCACGGGATGACCGATAGCAATCGCGCCACCATTAACATTGACCTTCTCCATGTCTCCCCATCCCATGTCGCGGCCGACAGCGATGGACTGAGCAGCAAAGGCTTCGTTGGCTTCAACAAGGTCGAGATCGGCAACTGTCAGACCAGCTTTGGCCAGAGCCTTCTGGCTGGCAGGAACAGGTCCTACACCCATGATCTTGGGATCAACACCACCGGAAGCATAGCTGACGATTCTGAACAGGGGCTTTACTCCTAGTTCCTTGGCCTTATCAGCAGACATAACAACGAATGCAGCCGCTCCATCATTGATTCCGGAAGCGTTGCCGGCGGTTACGGTGCCGCCGTCGCGTTTGAAAGCTGGTCCCAGCTTGCCCAGGGATTCCGGAGTGCTTTCACGGGGGTCTTCGTCAGTATCGAAAATGATTTCTTTTTTCTTTTGCTTAACAACAACGGGTACGATTTCATCTTTGAACTTGCCAGCTTTAATAGCGGCCATAGCTCTCTGCTGGCTTCTCAGTGCAAATGCATCCTGTTCGGCTCTGTCAATGCCGTATTTATCATTAACATTCTCAGCAGTGATGCCCATATGGTAATTGTTGAAAGCTTCCCACAGACCATCTTTGATCATGCAGTCAACCAGGGAGCCGTTGTTCATTCTATAGCCATAGCGGGCGTTGGGCAGGGCAAAGGGAGCCATGCACATATTTTCCACACCACCGGCTACCACAACATCTACGTCACCTGCTTTGATCATCTGGGCAGCCAGGCTGACAGCTCTCAGACCGGAGCCGCATACCTTGTTGATGGTGAAAGCGGTACTGGTTTCAGGAAGACCGGCTTTGATCGCGCACTGCCGGGCAATGTTCTGGCCTAATCCGGCCTGCAGAACACAACCGAATACTACTTCTTCAACAGCTTCGGGAGCAATGCCGGCACGTTTTACGGCTTCCGCCATAACTAAGGCGCCCAATGTATGGGACGAGGTCTCTTTTAAAGTACCATTAAATGAACCTACCGGGGTACGACATGCGCTTACTATTACTACTTCTTTACTCATATATATAATCTCCCTTCAAATTGTGGTTTTAATAATCTCTATTTTCCCATCAAGGTTTAGTATACAAAGAATCCTTCACCGGTCTTGCGTCCAAGTTTGCCAGCACGCACCATTTTAACCAGCAACGGGCAAGGACGATACTTAGGATCACCAAACTCTTTATATAGAGTTTCCATTATTTTCAGACAAATATCTAATCCGATCATGTCAGCTAGGGCCAAAGGTCCCATAGGATGTCCGGCACCAAACTTCATGGAAGTGTCAATGTCAGCCTCATTTGCTACGCCTTCCATTAAGGCATACATACCTTCGTTCAGCATAGGGATCAAAAGACGGTTTACAACGAAGCCAGGGGCTTCACTGATTTCAACTGGAGCCTTACCCATTTTCAAAGCAAGATCTTTAATTGCATCATAAGTGGCTTGGCTGGTAGCAGCGCCCCGGATTATTTCAACCAGTTTCATGGCTGGTACGGGGTTGAAGAAATGCATACCAATCATTCTGTCAGGTCTACCTGAAGCAGCGCCAATTTCAGTTATACTCAAGGCTGAAGTATTGGAAGCCAGAATGCACTCGGGTTTACAAAGGGAATCCAATTCTTTGAATATGGTTTTCTTAATTTCCATTACTTCAATAGCAGCTTCAATGACCAAGTCACAATCAGCAGCAGCAGCCATGTCAACGGTGCCAACTATTCTCGCTAAAATAGCATCCTTGGCAGCAGCTTCCATTTTTCCTTTTTCTACCATTTTGGTCAGGTTTTTAGTGATTCCCTTAATTCCATTGTCAACAAACTCTTGTTTAATATCTCTTAAAACTACATCGAAACCTGCTTGAGCAGCATTCTGTACTATACCTGCTCCCATGGTACCTGCACCCAATACCATTATTTTCATGCTTAATTGCCTCCTAATATTTTTAATCAAATAAATAGCTGATTCTAATACTATTTACCGACAAAATTAGCTGCTCTTTTTTCTATAAAAGCGGTCATTCCTTCCTTTTGATCTTCTGTAGAAAAACAGAGACCAAAAACATCCGCTTCAATAGTCATAGCTCTATCAATATCGGTTTGCATTCCTTCAATAGCTGCAGCTTTACTTAAACGAACCGCTATTTGGGCTTTGCTCAGTATTCTCCTGGCGATACCTTTAGCACAATCAATCAGTTCCTCTGGTGCTACTACCTTATTAACCAGGCCGATACGCAAAGCTTCCTCGGCATTAATAACGTCCGCAGTAAAAAGCATTTGCCTGGCCATGCCCGAACCTACTAGGCGTGGTAACCTCTGGGTACCACCAAAACCGGGTGTAATTCCCAGACCCACTTCAGGCTGTCCAAATTTGGCCTTAGTTGAAGCTACACGAAAATCGCAACACATAGCCAGCTCACATCCTCCACCTAGAGCAAAACCATTCACAGCCGCTATAACAGGCTTTTCCATGACTTCAACCATTCGGAATGCTTGTTGCCCTAGAGCACCAAATGCACGACCTTCCACTGCTGTTAGACCCTTCATGAACGCTATGTCTGCACCGGCAACAAAAGCCTTGTCTCCAGCTCCGGTAATTATTAATACATCAATCCCGGAATCCTCATTGACTTCTCTTAAAGCACTCTTTATTTCCAAAAGTGTATCATTGTTTAATGCATTTAAAGCTTGGGGTCTATTGATACTTAGTACGGCAATTCTATCTTCTCTTTCCAGCAGTACGTTTTCGTATGCCATCAACTTCCCTCCCTCCGATTTTCTTTTTAAACTCAACTTACTTTAGTACTTCCTTAAATATCGCCTCCCTTTTTAGATAGATATTTTCTATGGGTTACCTTGGATATATAATAAAGGTATGGTTGGCTTTTAATAATCGTTGTTTAATTGGGTCTTTTGCTTTTTCATAATCACGACTAGATGCCCCTGGATATATGAATTAATTAAATGAAAAGAGAAAGGGCCGTTCCATGTAATTAATACCCAAAGCGAGTTTATGGTCAGAGATTAGTAGCGTACATAATAATTTATTGAGGTGGCAATACCAACGAAGCTACATTTGTTTTGCGTGTTGCTATTTTAACACGCAATTAACGTGCCAGCTAATTCCTGATCATATATATTAAACAAGTCCAATATTACTGATATAGTAGTATTATGTATACTAAAGATATTACAAAATATAGGCAGATGATTCATTATTGTATTGGATTTTAATTCATCCGCGCATCACTTGATTATATGAATTAAGTCCTATATAGTCAGCTAACATTTTATATTGCTATAATGGGAACACCTTATTAATTCAGTTTTGTATCACATTTTGTAGACGGATAATATATTTCGTATGATTTTGTCTATTATTTCCATAATCATAAAAAGTCTCTCCTTAATTTGCTACCTTCAGCTTTTCCCATTCTGATTATGATTATGATTTGACAATCAATAGCACTTGTATATAATTATTTTATATTATGGTTTTGTGTAGTTCTTTACAGGAAGTAGTTTCGGATAGAACTAGTTATTCTCAAGGGTTGCCATGGTTTGTAGATGCAAAAAACAAGACCACTC
>JAQUUV010000062.1:0-4452 GCA_028693695.1 Syntrophomonas sp. | reverse complement strand
GAGTGGTCTTATTTTATATGAATGGAGGCGGTAGCCCGTGCGCACACTGGTAGCTACAGCATTATATAATTCTAAAGGCAAAGAAGTTTATTGTACGGCAAAAAAGATAAGTGACGAACATTTAACCTATATTCGCAATTCCAGTCGCAAAGATTTAGAGGAAGTGGGTTTCGTATTCATCAAGATGTTATCCCTGGAGTTCCCTAATGTAAAAGGCTACGCTATTTTCTTCGAAGGTCATGTAAACGACATAATGCCTGCCCTTAAGGCAATGGGACATAATTATTAGAGTAACTGATTAGGGTCAGGCTCAACCACCTGGCCCTACCCATCTTCTTCATATTAATCTTGAGGGACTATCCCTTACATCAGAATCTTCACAAATTTACGTTTTCCAACCTGGATGACCATATCTGCCTCTAATCGTATGTCTTCCTTTTCATATTTATCACCATTAACTTTTATGGCCCCTTGTTTTATCATGCGCCTACCTTCATTCGTAGAATCTACTATCAAATTTTCACTCAAGAACTTGGGTAGCCAGACGTCCTTCTCACTCACTTTAATCTCAGGAATGTCATCGGGTATATCTCGCTGTGAATATACCAACTTAAACCTTTCCATAGCCTGAACTGCTTTCTCTGGACTATGGAAGGTGGAAATTATTTCTATCGCTAGTCTCATTTTCGCATCGCGAGGATTTAATTCCCCTGTAGTCATCTGGTTTTTCATTGCTTCGATTTCAGCAATAGGTACGCGAGTGAGGAGTTCAAAATACCTGCAAATCAACGTATCGGTTATGGACATAGTCTTGCCAAACATCTCGTATGGCTCATCACTAACCCCGATGTAGTTCCCCAAGCTCTTGCTCATTTTCTGAACACCATCAGTGCCCTCCAATATGGGCATCATTAAAGCTACCTGCGGTTCAAAACCATATTCTTTTAATAAATGTCTGCCTACCAGCAAATTAAATTTTTGATCAGTTCCACCCAGTTCCACATCAGCCCGCAAGGCTACTGAATCATATCCCTGCATAAGTGGATACATAAACTCATGCACACCGATGGGCAAGCCTTCTTTGTAACGTTTCTCAAAATCATCTCTCTCCATCATCCGGGCCACCGTATATTTACCCGCCAACTTAAGTACGTCAATCATCGTCAGGGACATTAACCATTCACTGTTAAAGTGCATGATGGTCTTGTCCTTATCCAGCACTTTATAAATCTGTTCCTGGTAAGTACGTGCATTCTCAATAATTTCTTCTTCGCTAAGCTGTTTGCGAGTTTCCGACTTCCCGCTAGGATCCCCAATGCGGCCAGTAAAGTCCCCAATGATCAAATGAACCTCATGTCCCAGATCCTGGAATTGGCGCAATTTATTTAAAACCACCGTGTGCCCGAGATGAATGTCGGGAGCTGTTGGATCCAAACCCAATTTAATCCGCAAAGGTTTACGATCCCGCAGTGATCTCTCCAGCTTTTTTAGCAGATCTTCCCGCGGCAGAATTTCAACTACCCCGCGCTCTATTAGCTCCATCTGGCTCCGAGCCTGCTCTTTTATCATATTTTCCATTTCATAACCTCCTTGCCATAAAAAATCATAGCACATTGAATTATGTATGTGCAATAATTAGACCTGCCAAGATGTATATATAGAACATAAAGGCATTTTTAACCGTCGGAAGGATTTTTCTGTTTCTTGTCTAATTATATATAATAAGGTTTATAAGCAGGAGGCGCTTTAATACATGGCAAGTGACGATGGGACAATAAAGTATCCACCCCGTAAGCCTAACAGACGCAAAAGCTGGCGGCTTATGCTTTCTATACTCTTTTTGGTAGGAATAGGCTCCCTTCTCGGTGTAGTAATGTTTGTCGCTACGGACCTGCCTGCCTTTGACCCGCAGCAATTATCTGGAGCGAACACCACTTTGCTGTACGATGATAAAGGGCAGGTGTTTTCACGTCTGCATGCAGAAGAAAACCGAACTGAAATCAGTCTCGAAAAAGTACCTGTCGACTTGGTAGAAGCCTTTATTGCTACTGAGGATAAAGAGTTTTACAACCACCATGGAGTGAATTTCAAAGGCATCGCCCGGGCATTAGTTCGAAATTTTCAATCAGGTGATATGACTGGTCAAGGTGCCAGCACGATTACTCAGCAGCTAGCTAGAAGTTCCTTTTTAACATCCGACAAAAATTGGGAACGAAAAATCAAAGAGATGTTTCTAGCCTTTAAGCTTGAAGCAGCCTACTCCAAAGAAGAGATTATTGAGCTATATCTTAATAAAATATATTTTGGAGCCGGGGCTTATGGCGTACAGGCTGCAGCCAATACCTACTTTGGTAAAGATGTAACTAATCTGACCTTGCCGGAGTCAGCTTTACTGGCAGGCCTGGTGCAAAGCCCTAACAACTATAACCCTTTTTCTTATTTTGATAAGGCTAAAGCCAGGCAAAAAATGGTTCTTAACAGTATGGCCAGTTGCGGATTTATTAATGATGCTGCCGCCACTCAGGCTTATGATACTCAATTGCATTTAATAAAATCGCAAAATTCCATGGAGAAATATGGTTATTATATGGATGCGGTGGTTGAAGAAGCCCTGCAAATACTAGCCGGGATCAAGGGCTATGAGGATGCAGATAGCGCAGTTTATCGAGCTGGTTTAAAGATATATACCACTGTGAATGCACCTTTGCAATCCTACGCTGAGGATTTCTTCAAGAATCCAGCCAATTTCCCCAACGGTATTAAGAATGGACAACCGATTCAGGTAGGTATGGCTATCGTTGAAAACGATAGTGGAGACATCAAAGCAATTATGGGAGGACGGCAATACGAACAGAAGCGTGGTTTTAACCGGGCTACCAACGCCTACCGACAACCAGGTTCATCTATAAAACCATTAACAGTTTACTCTCCCGCCCTTGAACAGGGCAAAATGCCTTTCACGGTTCTGGATGATTCGCCGGTTTCTTATAAGACTAGTACGGGAGTTTGGAACCCCCAGAATTACGATCTCAAATACAAGGGACTGATAACCATGCGAACAGCAGTACAGTATTCCATAAATACCTTCGCTGTACAACTTCTCGATCTGGTCGGCTTTCGTAAAGGATTTGATTTTGGACGTTCTTTGGGACTGAGCTTGGTTGATAGCCCGGGTAGTAATGATCTCAACCTTGCATCCTTAGCCTTAGGAGGGCTGACTAAAGGTGCCACTCCTGTACAGATGGCTGCAGGATACAGCTGCTTTGGAAACTCCGGCATCTACAACCAAGCTCACTTCATTAATAAAATCATGGATAATAATGGACTGGTTATATATGAATATAAACCCAAACCCAAACGAGTTATGACCGAGCAAACTGCCTGGTTAATGAATAATATGCTGCAAACAGTTGTGAGCTCAGGGACCGGAACCAATGCGAAAGTTCCTAATGTGCCCACAGCTGGCAAAACCGGAACCTCGGAAGATTTAACCGATGTGTGGTTCTGCGGCGTTACACCGGTTTATTCTGGAGCTGTATGGATGGGATATGACGACCAGAAATATAAAATGCAGGATGTTTTTGGTGGAGGCTTCCCTGCCCTGATGTTTAAAGCTATGATGGTAAAAGCTCACCAGGGAATCAAAGCGGTTGACTGGTCCATGCCTGGAGATATTGTTCAGGTTAGCGTTTGTTCCAAATCAGGTAAACTTCCGTCTTCAAGTTGTCCTCAGGATCAGATAATAAGTGAATACAGCCTAAAAGGATATGTGCCCACAGAAACTTGCTCTGTGCATCAAACTGTCGTGGTATGTAAGGAATCAGGAAAATTAGCTACCAAATATTGTCCCGACACCAATGTTATTTCAGTGGTAAAAGCAGGAGATAACAGTGCGGAAGCAAGTAAAATCCCCACAGAAAAGTGTACTCTCCACACCAGTTTCAATCTATCCGGACTCTCCAAGAATGTCGTAAAGGTATGTAATGACCCTCGTCATAACGGACAGCAATATCAAGCCAATGTAGCTAATCCAACTCAATCTGGTGGTTGCCCAAGTGAATATATTGAGGAAATCGTATTGCCCCCTGGTGAAAAACTTCCCCCTTGCCCTTTGGAGGACCACCAGATAAAAAAGATAAGCCCTCAGGATCTAGTCGATAAGATTCTGCGTTAGGGAATAAAATGGGCACATGGCTATTTAAAACTTATGACGGTCACCCCGTGCCCACCTTCTTCTCGCATTCCATCGCGAAAATCCTTGACATAACGGTGGCCTTTCAAGTAGTTGCGAACCGCGGCTCTTAACGCTCCTGTCCCCTTGCCATGAATGATCTGTACCTGACTTAATCCTACCAGATTAGCATCTTCCAAATATTTATCCAGTTCATTCAGGGCATCATCAGCATATTGTCCTCTCAGGTCAATTTCAGGTGAAATATGCTTAGCCTTATC
>JAQUUV010000061.1 GCA_028693695.1 Syntrophomonas sp. | reverse complement strand
CCGCTTCATATTAGGTTTATCGAGTTTATGCCCATCGGTGACTTGAAGTTCTGGAACCGGGAAAATATAATAAGTAGCAGCGAAACTATGAATTTGATAAAAAAGAAATATAAACTGGTGGAGGGCAAGACAATCAAGGGTAGTGGCCCGGCCAAGTATTATACCTTGGAAGGCGGTCAGGGCTCGGTGGGTTTTATCAGCCCCATGAGCAATCATTTCTGTGGGGAGTGCAACCGCATTCGTATGACTGCCGAGGGGAAACTGAGGGGCTGTCTTTATGACAAAACCGAAAGCGACCTGATGCTAGCTATGAGAACTGGAGCCAAGGATGAAGACCTTCGCCAAATTTTTCTTAAGACTATAAATGCCAAACCGGAAAAGCACAATATGAATTCCGGTTGGGGTACCGAAAATCACCGTAAGATGTATCAAATAGGGGGCTAATTAAATGAATCTTAGCCATATCAACGAGCAGGGATATGCCCGGATGGTGGATGTAAGCGATAAAGAGGATACTACGAGAGTAGCGCGGGCTCAGGCCATTGTACGTATGCAAGCCCAAACCCTGCAGACAATTCGCGAGGGAGGCATTAAAAAGGGCGATGTATTGGCAGTGGCCCAGGTAGCAGGTATCATGGGAGCCAAACAAACCCCGGGCATCATACCAATGTGTCATCCGCTTATGTTGACCGGGGTAGACATAGAATTTAGCTTTGATGAGGCCGATTCTACCTTGATTATTCACTCTCAGGTTAAAACCAGCGGCAAGACTGGGGTGGAAATGGAGGCCATAACTGCCGTTACAGTAGCTGCTCTGACGATTTATGATATGTGTAAGGCTATAGATCGGTGGATGGAAATAACTCAGGTACAACTCCTGGAAAAATCTGGTGGGAAAAGCGGACACTTGCATAGATTAGACAGCAAGGAGGTAGACTAGGTGGAAAAGGGCAGGTTGCATTCGATTTGCATCAGTCCCCAACGGGGGCAGTTGAAAGAGGAAGTAGAAGAAGCCAAAATGATCGCGGGCTTAGGGATCGAAAACGATGGGCATGCGGGTGATTGGGGACGCCAGGTTACCTGTTTAAGCTGGGAAAGCGTTGTTAAGGTTAACCACGAAAAGAATATGAACATTAAACCGGGCCAGTTTGCTGAAAATTTGCTAGTTGAGGGTCTTGACTTGACCCTGATAGGCGTGGGTGGCAAGCTGAAAATCGGCATGGATACGGTGCTGGAGGTTACCCAGGTGGGTAAGGAAGATCACCCCAGCGTAGTGACTCGAACATTCGGCGTAAGCCTTCTGCCTTATGAGGGCCTTTTTTGTAGAGTACTAAGTGGCGGTGAGATTAAAAAGGGAGATTCAGTTGAGGTGATGAATTAATGTATAAAGCGGGCATTTTAATCATGAGTGATAAGGGTTCCCGGGGAGAACGGGAGGACGGGAGTGGCCAGCAAATTCGAAGCATGTTGGCTGACCAGGATTTCCAGTTTGATTATTATGATATTATCCCAGATGAAGAGGATATAATTAGAGAGAAATTAATTTATGCTTGTGACCAACTCAAGCTGGATATTGTCTTTACTTCAGGGGGGACTGGTTTTTCAAGCCGAGATGTTACCCCGGAAGCTACCATGAAGGTAATACATCGACTTACGCCAGGAATACCTGAAGCTATTCGTTATTATGGCCTGCAAAAGACGCCTAAGGCCATGCTGTCTAGGGCGGTGGCGGGTATGAGAGGAAAGACCTTAATCATTAACCTGCCTGGAAGCGTTAAAGGAGTAAGGGAGTCAATTGAGGCTATTTTACCGGCGCTGGGCCATGGCATAGACATTATTATAGGTTCCAGTACCGAGTGCGGACAAGGTTAGGAACGGCGAAATATTGTTTTGCCGTTCCTCAAATAAGACAGGGATCAGGCAAGACTGATGCCTGTCTTATTATTTTTCTGAAATAGTTAGTAATATGAAGGTATAAAAGGAAAAAGGCAGGAGAATAATAATAATCGAAAATATTGGGCGGATTCAGCCAGTATTGTGAGTTGTATACTTGGCTACTCTTGCCTAATATTATAGATGAATGTTAGCACTCGCAAACGTTGAGTGCTAACAACAAATATTAAAGGAGGCATACCTGTGAAGATTAAACCGTTAGGCGACCGTGTGGTAGTGAAAGTAGTCGAAGTGGCTGAAGAAAAAACCAAGAGCGGGCTGTTTGTGCCTGACACAGCCAAAGAAAAACCCCAGGAAGCAGAAATTATGGCAGTGGGTCCTGGTTCATTAAACGATAAGGGCGAAAGAGTAGCCATAGATGTTGTAGTAGGAGATAAGATTATCTTTTCGAAATACGGCGGCATGGAAATCAAGTTGGATGGCGAAACGTTTCTTATTTTAACCGAGAGAGATATTCTTGCTAAAATAATCTAATTATAAAATAAGGAGGGTACATAGATGTTTGCCAAAGAAATTAAATTTGGAGAAGATGCCAGAAGGTCTCTGGAAAAAGGCGTTGACACTTTGGCCAATGCGGTCAAGGTTACACTAGGTCCTAAGGGCAGGAATGTTGTTCTGGATAGAAAATTTGGTTCACCTACGATTACCAATGATGGTGTTACCATTGCTCGTGATATCGACCTGGAAGACCCCTGGGAAAACCTGGGTTGCCAGCTGGTAAAAGAAGTTGCCATCAAGACCAATGATGTGGCAGGCGATGGAACCACTACGGCCACCGTTTTGGCTCAGGCTATGATTAAAGAAGGTTTGAAAAACGTTGCCGCTGGGGCAAACCCCATGATTATGAGAAAAGGCATCGAGAAAGCAGTCAAGGCTGCTATCGAGGAAATTAAGGCTATTAGCAAACCGGTAGAATCCAAAGAAGCCATTGCTCAAGTGGCTGCTATTAGCGCCAGCGACCCTGAGATTGGCTCCCTGATTGCCGATGCTATGGAGAAAGTTGGCCGCGACGGAGTTATAACCGTAGAAGAATCAAATTCAGTAGGTACATCCCTGGAAGTAGTGGAAGGGATGAATTTCGATCGTGGTTATATTTCCCCTTACATGATCACGGATACTGAGAAGATGGTAGCTAGCCTTGACAACCCCTATATTCTAATCAGTGATAAGAAGATATCCGCAATTAGTGAAATCCTTCCAGTTCTGGAAAAGGTAGTTCAAAGCGGCAAGCCCTTGCTTCTTATTGCCGAGGACATTGAAGGTGAGGCTCTAGCTACCCTGGTAGTCAACAAACTTAGAGGAACCTTTACCTGTGTAGCAGTTAAAGCTCCAGCCTTTGGCGAAAGAAGAAAAGCTATGCTCGAGGATATTGCGGTCTTGACTAAAGGACAGGTTGCCTCTGAAGATATAGGTATTAAAATGGAGAATGTGACCTTGGAAATGCTGGGAAGAGCTGCCAAGGTAGTTGTTAAGAAAGACGAAACCATTATTGTTGATGGCGCAGGCACAGAAGCTGATGTAAAGGCTCGGATTGCAAACATTAAGATTCAGTTTGAAGAAAGTGAATCTGAATATGATAAAGAGAAGCTTCAGGAAAGAATGGCTAAACTATCTGGTGGCGTAGCCATTATCAAGGTTGGAGCTGCGACTGAAACTGAACTTAAAGAGAAAAAGCACCGTATTGAAGATGCTCTAGCAGCTACTAAGGCCGCTGTAGAAGAGGGTATCGTGTCCGGTGGAGGAGTTGCCCTCATCAACGCTATTGTTGCGATTGATAAAGTGGAGGCTGAGGGTGATGAAATGACTGGTGTAAAGCTGGTTAAGAAAGCTATGGAAGAACCACTGCGTCAAATCGCTAACAATGCTGGCATTGAAGGTTCGGTCGTGGTTGAAAAGGTAAAAGAAGCACAGGCAGCACAGCCGGGAATGGGCTTCAATGCTTTAACTAATGTTTACGAGGACATGATTGCGGCTGGTATCATTGATCCTGCCAAAGTCACTCGCTCTGCAGTACAGAACGCTGCTAGCATTGCAGCTATGGTACTGACTACCGAAGCCATTGTATCTGAGAAGCCTGGCGAAGACAAAGGCATGGGTGCCATGGGCGGCGGCGGCATGGGTGGCATGGGCGGCGGTATGGGCGGTATGATGTAAGCTCTGCCCATTCCCGAGAAAAACTGAAAATTATAAAACAGCCGGTGTAGTTGAAAAAACTGCACCGGCTGTTTCTTATTGTAAACTATTTAATAACTATTCTAAAAGCAGTCATCGTAATAGCTTTTATGGAATAATATTCTGTTCCTGAATTCGGTATATATTAAAAAATGGTCTAATACAATATATTACGAATTGAGTAGGCCGGTATTTGCTATCCAGGAACTAATAGTGTAAGGGGTGAGGGGTAATAAACAAAACCAGATGGATCATCGTACTGTCTTCAATTCTGGTTCTAGCTGCTATATTGGCCAGTGCCAAGACTATAAGCCAATATTATGAAAGATCGCAATTGGAACCAGGGATGGAACTGCAGACAGCCCTCAATAATATGCTTGGCAGCGATAGTTTTAGATACAAACTGCATTCCGGATTTACTGTTAATGATCGAAAGGAGGTGATAAGTGAGGTAGAAGGAGAAAAATCTAATGGTAATACGCATATAAAGGGGGAGATGGTTAACACACCAGTCGATATTTATTATATTAATCGAACCATCTATAATTATGATTCTCTTTCAAAAAAATGGCTGGTTATAGAGAGTGGTACCACAAATTCGGAAGAAATTCTTATTTCAGAATTAAATCCCCTGTCTAATTTCCGGTTCACAAATGTAAATGTGGTAGAAAAAGTTAAGTTTGAAAAAATAGATGGTGCGGAATGCCTGGTGGTGAAATGTAGACCTTCAGTAGAGACTCAGTTATTAGAGAACTTATGGAAAGATTTTGAATATCTGATATGGATCGATTACCACGATGATAATATTAGGAAGGCAGTTCTAACTGCCACTAATAAACGCAACGAAACAACTAATCTGGAAATCCAAGTGGAGTTCTCTGATTTTGGTAAAAAGATAGAGATAACCGCTCCTGAAAGGAGTTCCCAGAATAAAAAATAAATGACAACCAATTAAAAAACGAGGGCCTTATCGTTATAGGCCTTCGTTTTTTTTCTCAAACTTATGAAGCTTTTTGATGATATCAGGATTTGCTATCGCGAAATCATTAAATATTTCAATTTTTTCAAGAGTGTCCAAGCTAAGATGATGTTCGATTAATTCGGTTTCAATTAATACGTTAGTTTCAACACCTAAATTTTTGAGGAAAGTTTCCACGCTATTATGCCGGGTCAGTAGGAATTTACCAATATATTTACCTTTTTCCGTTAATTGAATAATTCCATATTTTTCATAATTGATATAAGTCATTTCTGATAGCTTTTGAGCAACCTTTGACGCAGATGATGCTTTAACATTTAGTCGCTTGGCAAGGTTGTTGATGCGAATATACCCTTCTGTCAGGCAGTTTCTATAAATCATCTCAAGATAATCTTCCATACTGGGAGTAAGATTGCTGTGGTCTTTTTTAAGGATTTCATAACCCCGCACTGTATGAAAATCCTGATCGTTTTCCATGCTGTCACACCTTTCCCAAGGTCTACATTTCTATGAAATAGGTTCTAAAGTTTCCCGTTAAGCTCCTGCTAAAAGTAGTAACAAAAGGAGTTGCTGAGTCATAGTATAAGTCGTGAGAAAAAAAGCTTCTCACGACTTATACTATGATATGTTTTATGAAAATTATCACTTTTATGGGGGTATCAATTGTGGAAAGTCTAATTCCATTACATCATCTGTCTCCTGGTAGCTTTGGCAAAGTTCGAAAATTGACTGCTCAGGGAAATGAAAGAAGAAGAATGCTGGATTTAGGGCTTATTTATGATACGAAAGTGGAATCGCTGAGAAAAAGTCCTTCAGGAGATCCTGTAGCCTACGAGATTCGGGGGGCAGTTATCGCACTTCGTTCCGAAGAAGCATCTCAAATACTGGTGGAATTGCTGGGAACGGATAGATAAGGTGGTATTGTAAATGGGTCTGACACATCAATCCACTGGGCTGGGTGCGATGAAAGAAATGTTTCAGGTGCAGCTGAATTCACCGAATGATTTGGTGATTGCTTTGGCTGGAAACCCTAATACGGGGAAAAGCACGGTCTTTAACACCCTGACCGGATTAAACCAGCATACCGGAAACTGGCCCGGGAAAACAGTAACCAATGCTCAGGGGAAATATACTCATAACGGAAAGGATTATATTCTGGTTGATTTGCCCGGTACCTATTCCCTACTGGCAAATTCGCTTGAGGAGGAAGTGGCAAGAGATTTCATCTGCTTTGGCAGACCGGATGCAACGGTGGTGGTGACCGATGCAACCAGTCTGGAAAGAAATTTGAATATGGTTTTGCAGGTTATGGAGATTACTGACAACGTGGTTGTTTGCGTGAATCTCTTAGATGAGGCAAGAAGAAAAAATATCCGCGTTGATTTACCCAAACTTTCCAAACTTCTGGGGGTTCCTGTGATAGGTACGAATGCCAGAGTTGGGTTGGGTTTAAAAGAATTACAGGATGCAGTATATAGTGTAGCTAGCGGTGAGGTGAAAACCAATCCAATAGAGATTCGTTATGATGAGATTATAGAAGAGCTAGTCCGGATGCTTGAGCCAAATATCAGGGAAAGCATAAAAGATAAAACTAAAAGCAGGTGGGTGGCTTTAAGGTTAATTGAGGGTGATAGTACAATTCTTGATTCTCTTAAAAATTATCTGGGAACTGATATCCGGGAAGATAATGCCATATCAGCTATGTTAACCAGGGTTGAACAATACCTAGATCAAAGGCAGATTGGAAAAGATGAACTCCGGGATAGAATAGTGACGGGTATCATTAAATTTACGGAAGAAATCCGGGAAAAGACAGTGTTCTTTGAAAACCAACAGTATAATCAGTTGGACCGGAAAATAGATAATATCCTAACATCCAGATTATTTGGAATTCCTATTATGATCACCTTATTAGGCTTGGTATTTTGGATTACGATTCAAGGAGCTAATTATCCTTCACAAGTTTTAGCCATGGGCCTATTCTGGATGGAGGAACGCTTGACCGATTTTTTTGTGTGGGCCGGTTGGGCGGATTGGCTGCATGGAGCGCTGGTTCTAGGCATGTATCGAACCCTGGCCTGGGTGGTCGCAGTGATGTTACCACCGATGGCGATTTTCTTTCCCCTATTTACCATTTTAGAAGATTTGGGATACCTACCACGGGTTGCCTTTAATTTAGATAATTTTTTCAAAAAAGCTTGTGCCCATGGGAAACAGGCATTAACTATGTGCATGGGATTCGGGTGTAATGCAGCAGGGGTGATCGCCTGCCGAATTATTGATTCCCCTAGGGAGCGGCTGATTGCAACTATAACCAATAACTTTGTTCCCTGTAACGGACGTTTTCCCACCTTGATTGCTCTGGCGACGATTTTTATCGCTGGGACAGCAGGTAAATACCAATCTCTCATAGCAGCCCTTACTATTGTAGGGATAATAGTACTTGGGGTAGTGATAACGCTAATTGTTTCAAGAGTTTTATCCAAGACAATTTTGAAAGGTTTACCCTCTTCCTTTACCTTAGAACTGCCTCCGTATAGAAAACCTCAAGTGGGAAGGATCATCTTGCACTCAATCTATGACCGGACCTTGTTCGTTCTAGCTCGGGCGGCTATGGTGGCGGCCCCAGCGGGTTTAATTATTTGGATTTTGGCTAACGTCCACGTCGGAGAGGTAAGCCTTATACAATATGGAGCTAATATTTTAGATCCTTTCGCTTCTTGCTTAGGGCTGGATGGATTCATCCTTATGGCATTTATATTAGGATTTCCGGCCAATGAAATTGTCATCCCGATCCTTATTATGACCTATATGTCTACCGGCCATATGATCGAA
Organism: Syntrophomonas sp.; assembly: GCA_028693695.1. Classification (GTDB taxonomy): domain Bacteria; phylum Bacillota; class Syntrophomonadia; order Syntrophomonadales; family Syntrophomonadaceae; genus PHAA01. Next base: position 1,698 of record JAQUUV010000061.1, on the reverse strand, counting down.
TTAGACAACCTGGAAGCTTTAAGAGAATTATTTATATCTAATGGATGGACCTGGTTGACAGCAGTATGTACTATGCTGTTTTGCCTCAACCATTTCCCCTGTGGAACGACAATGCTTACCATCTATAAAGAGACTCAAAGCAAGAAATGGCCCTTAATTGCTTTTCTTGTACCTACCATAACTGGCATGGTTTTATGTTTTTTGGTGGCGCAAACCGCACGATTTTTGGGATTGGTTTAACTATATGGCAAGGTTTGTATGAATTCCCCGAGGGGTTGTCTTAATGCAGAATAAATTTCAGAAAATCCCGCAAACTATAATAAAACTGAGGGAGGTATCTGAATGAGTAAACTCGGGAGTCAGGCCATTGGTTGTAATGTCTCCAGTTGCCATTATTTCGAAAATAATGAATGTACTCTTTCCAACATCCAGGTAGGTGCCAGTAACAACGCATCTAGCGGCATAGCAGAAGAAGAGACCCTATGTATGAGTTATAAAAGGCGGGATGTCCAAAAAGAGGATCGGGATGAACATATTAAACGTTTTGGTCTGCAGAATTAGAAAAGTTGTTTAAGAGTCCCACAAGCAGGTATCAAGACCTGCTTTTTTTCGCCCAAAATTAATTTTTCCGATCCTCCTACGTCGTCGATATCTAAAGGTTCTCATTTTTTTCTCCATGATTTACCACGTATTTATATCTCTCCTCTAATGGAAAATATTATGTAACAATAACTAATGCTATCCGAGGTACATGAGTTCTCTTCCCGATGATGAGTCCGACTCGTGGAATAAATTGCTCGCAGTGGCTAGAAGCTAGGTGTGAATAAGACTGGAAAGGAGCGACATTCATGAAGACACTTTGGAAAGGTGCAGTGAGTTTTGGCCTGGTAAATATCCCGGTGAGTATGTATGTAGCGACGGAGAATAAAGATCTCAAATTCCATTATCTGCACCAGGAATGTATGGCCCCTGTAAACTATCAGAAGGTCTGCTCGAAATGCAGTAAAGAAATTAAGCCAGAGGATATCGTCAAAGGCTATGAGTTTCAGACGGGTAATTACGTGATTATTAATGAAGCAGATTTAGCGCGTATTCCCCAGGAAAATACCAAAACCATTGATATATTAGACTTCGTTAAACTGGAACAGGTTGATCCGGTTTATTTTGACAAAAGCTATTACCTCGCCCCTTCTCCTGGCGGAGACAAGGCTTACAGCTTGATCACTGAAGCCATGAAAACAACAGGAAAAATTGCCATCGCAAAAATCATGATACGATCCAAGCAATCCCTGGCTGCCTTGCGCGTAAAGGATGACCATTTGATTTTGGAGACCATTTTCTATCCTGATGAAATTCGCTCGCCTGCTGAACTTGGCAAGGGGATTGGGGTAGAGAAGTTGCATGAGAACGAGATCAAAATGGCAGTAAGTCTAATCGAGAATCTCTCCATCGATTTTGATCCTGCACGCTACGAAGATGATTACCGGAAAGCCTTGTGGGAAATGATTGAAGCTAAAATCGCAGGACAGGAAATCGTGACACCTACCCCACAGCCGCAGGGTGGCAAAGTTGTTGACCTGATGGAGGCCCTCAAAGCCAGTGTTAAGCTAGCAGAGGCGAATAAGGTTGATCCCAAGAAGAAGAAAAGCAGCCAGGGCAAACGGGCCAAAACAGGAAGCTAGATGCTAGATATGGAAG
>JAQUUV010000060.1:8299-9831 GCA_028693695.1 Syntrophomonas sp. | reverse complement strand
AGTTTCGCAGTTTAGGGATGATGCGCAGTAAGAGACATGGGTTCGGTGCAAGTGGTGCCGGGGTGTATAAACATAATCCGCTCCAGATTACGCATGGGCAACACCAACGGCTCAGTTTGAATGTCCAGAGGTACCGCGCAAGACAGAGCATCCATGCTCTGTTGCGCTCTCGCGACGTCCTGTCGCGAGCCCCCTTCCCATTCCGCACTTTCACCGGGTGTTGCAGCCATGCTCCATCAGTCGCTCCTTATGTTTATACACCCCTACATGCAATGCTACCGAATAGCCTAAAAGGGCAGCGATCCCAAAAAACTTGGTACCGTTCTCTTTTAAATGTTACATTTATAATTTTGTTTGCGTAACAGATTCAGTAATTATGCTGGCGACCTGGCGGAGGAGGCCGTTCTACCCTGCGAAGACGGGAGAGCGTAAGGGGACGAGCGACAGGATGTCACGAGCCTGTCATCGACCAAGGATGGGAGATTGACAGGGTATCCCCTGGAGCTCGCCTGGCAAGCAGTTGGTAGAACGAGCCTCCGGAGACGGGAGCAAGCGTAATTACTGAATCTGTTAGCCCCACATAACAATCAACAGCAAATCCCCGTGCCCCCTTCTTTCGTTTAGGGGAATAGAATCAGTTTATTTGTTGCTGCGCATCTTCCGTCTACTGCGCAGGTGATTTACTCTACTTAGCTAAACCTGCCGCTTTATGAACCGCTGCCTGATGAGCAGGGTCGAGATTGTCAGTTCCGTGAGTTCTACTGTTAAGAAAATGAATGCAAAAATGTCCTGGGAAATTGTTGTCCCAAATGCTCTGGCCTCCATGGGGCATACCATTTTGTGAGGCTGCAAACACCCGACCATCAACTGATACCAGAATCGCTCTTCGAGCCCAACTCCATTCTCCGCCATAAATCTTCAGCATGGTGGCAGTATCAGCAGCCGTTAAGGGCTGACAATCCGCATGCTTGCTGCCTCCTTTGCGAACTACCTGGTATTTAAGACCAGTATCCAGATCAGTAATAGTAGCCACATCACCAATCGCAAATACCTTACTTGCTACCGTCCACCAATCCGCCATCTCTCCATAACGATTGCTGCCTCTGGAAGGCTCTGCAGCATTAACTCTATCCGGAATGAGCAGGCGAAGACCGGGAGGTAAGATCCAAGAGCTAATTCCATTTTTTTGCCTGATGGCCTGTACTGTCGTGCCATACTTTAAGGCTACTGCCTCCAGGCTATCGCCCCACGCAAGTACATAGCTGACACCGTTTAGTTCTTCATTCAGAACTGTTCTAGTATTTTTCCCTACAACCCCATCCGCAGGAAGTCCTTTAGCCTTTTGAAATCCTAGCACGGCATTGTATGTATTCTGACCAAAAATGCCATCTACACCATATGTGTCATAACCCAGAGTACCCAAATCCGCCTGTAGACTTGTTACATCGTCTCCCCTACAACCCCAATCCAGGTTTCTAGCACTGCTAGCCATCACTTGGCCACCTACTGCGACTATGCTCAGACATAAAATT
>JAQUUV010000060.1:0-8199 GCA_028693695.1 Syntrophomonas sp. | reverse complement strand
CCCATAAGTATACCCGGTTTCGTCCCCCGTGCCTTTTCCACGGCCATTTTCATCAGGAAACCCACACCCTTGCGATCAAGTACTGCAAAAGGATTATCCTTAATGACCTTTTTTTCTAGATAAACGGGAATAAATTTACTTTCAGCATCATCCCGACTGAAGCCCAGGGTGGTTTGGGTTAAGTCATTGGTTCCAAAGGAAAAGAACTCAGCCTGCTCTGCAATTTCATCCGCCATTACACAGGCCCGAGGAAGTTCCAGCATGGTTCCCAAAACAAAATCCAGCTCATGCCCACAGGTTTTCTTGACGTCTTCATAGACCGCCAGAATATCTCTCTTTAGTAAAGAGAATTCCATCAGATCCATAACCAAAGGGATTTCTATTTCAGCAAAAGTCTCTATTCCCTCCGTCTTTAGCAGGCACATCGCTTCAAAGATTGCCCGAGCCTGCATGTTATATATCTCTGGGTAGGTTAAACCTAAACGACATCCGCGATGCCCCAGCATGGGGTTGGCTTCCGAAAGTTTGCGTATCTTCTTGAGAAGTTCCTCTTTTTCAAATATTTCATATTTACTGGAATTGCGATGTTTCATTTCTGCAATTTCCAGCATCAATGCTTCATGATCTGGTAAGAATTCATGCAGGGGAGGATCCAGTAAACGAATGGTAACCGGGAATGGTGCCATCGCTTTTAATATGCCATAAAAATCATCCCGCTGGAAAGGCAAGAGTTTAGCTAGGGCGACTTCACGGTCAGCCAGATTTTCTGCTAATATCATTTCCTGTACAATGGGTAAGCGTTCTTGAGCCATAAACATATGTTCCGTGCGGCACAGACCGATACCTTCCGCTCCAAACTCCCTAGCCCTGACTGCATCCTCAGGTGTATCGGCATTGGCCCTCACTGCCAGCCTTTTTATATCATTGGCCCAATTAAGGAAGGTCTCAAATTCATCTGATAGAGTAGGCTCTATCATGGCTACTTCGCCTAACATCACTTTACCGGTAGCTCCATCCAAGGTAATAATATCCCCTTCTTTAACTACCAGACCGTTTACACTGAACATTTTCCCATCAGAATCAATCTTAATACTTTCACAGCCACAAACACAGGGTTTGCCCATACCGCGAGCAACTACAGCAGCATGAGAAGTCATACCCCCCCGGGCGGTAAGCACCCCTTGCGAGTGTACGATTCCATGTATATCATCGGGAGCAGTCTCATTACGCACTAAGACCACTTTTTCTCCGGCTTCTGCCATTTTCTCAGCCAGATTAGGCTCAAACACCACTTTACCACAGGCTGCCCCCGGAGAAGCAGGCAAGCCCTGAGCAATAGGCTCTAACTGGACTGAGTTATCAATCTGTCTATGTAAAAGCTGATCAATCTGCTCGGGATCAACTCGCATCAAGGCCTCTTCTTTACTAATCAGCCCTTCGTTTACCATATCCACAGCTATTTTCACGGCTGCTCTGGCAGTCCTTTTACCGGTTCTGGTCTGCAACATATAAAGAATGCCTTTTTCTACGGTGAACTCAATATCTTGCATATCCCGGTAGTGATTCTCCAGGTTGGTACAGGTATCAACAAACTGTTGATACACCGCCGGCAAGCCTTCTTTCAATTGGGAAATGGGCAATGGGGTTCTAATTCCCGCTACTACATCCTCGCCCTGGGCATTAACCAAAAACTCTCCATATAGTTCTCTTACCCCGGTTGAAGGACTGCGGGTGAAAGCTACGCCGGTTCCACAATCTTCTCCTAGATTTCCAAAGGCCATGCATTGAATGTTTACCGCTGTCCCCAGATCGTCGGATATTTTACTTATGCGCCGATAAACGATAGCTCTCTGGTTATTCCATGAACTAAATACCGCCTTAATAGCCATGATTAGTTGTTCTCTCACATCCTGGGGGAAGTTGAAACCTTTCTCTTGATTTACTAATCCCTTGTATTCCCCAATAATTTCCCTGAGCTCTACGGCTGGAATTTCATAATCAAAAATCAATCCCAATTTGCGTTTATATTTTTCAACTATATCATCAAAGCTGGAATGTTCCATTTCCAGAACTACATTTCCAAACATCTGAATGAAGCGCCGGTAGCAATCATAGGCAAACCTTTCATCTCCCGATAGAGTAGCCAATCCCTGCACGGATTCATCGTTCAGCCCCAGGTTTAATATGGTATCCATCATACCAGGCATAGAAACAGCAGCACCTGACCTTACTGAAACCAGTAAAGGGTTATCCTTATCACCAAATTTCTTGCCAGTTTTTTGCTCCAATTTACCTAAAGCGCTAAAGGTGTCTTCAACCATTCCATCGGGGAACTCCTGGTTTAGAGCCAGATATTCATTACAAGCTTCGGCGGTTATGGTAAAGCCAGGAGGAACGGGCAAGCCTATTCTGGTCATTTCAGCCAGGTTAGCCCCTTTTCCTCCCAATACCATCTTCATTTCCGCTCTTCCCTCTTCGAATAAATAAATGAATTTCTTACTAGACATTGCTTAACCTCCTATAGTAGATTTCCAGTATTTTGCTGGCAGTCTCTTCCACAGCACGATTAGTTACATCAATAACAGGACAACCAAGTCTTTTCATCAATTTGTCTGCATACTCCAACTCTTCCACAATGCGTTCACAATTGGCATAGTTGGCCTGTCCGGTTAGACCTAGCGTTTTTAGACGTTCGGTACGAATATTATTTAATAACTCCGGATTAATAACCAGCCCAATTACCTTGCCTCGCTCCACCTTAAAAATCTCCTCAGGAGGTGCAACTTCAGGTACCAGAGGTACATTGGCTACCTTTATGCGCTTGTGGGCCAAGTACATCGATAGGGGCGTTTTGGAAGTTCTTGAAACACCTACCAGCACAATATCTGCCTGGACAATTCCCCGCGGGTCTTTGCCATCATCATAACGTACTGCAAATTCTACCGCCTCAACCCGTCGATAATACATCTCATCCACTTTTCGTAAAAGACCGGGTTCTCTCTTAGGTATCAGATGGCTGGCCTGCTCAAATGCAGAAATTATTGGTCCTAATATGTCAACACAGACTACACCTGCCTTGGCAGCCTCCTGCCGTAGGAATTGTGCTAGTTCATCCAAAACCAAAGTATAAGCAATCATAAAATGGTTCTCTACTGCTTGGTGCACCACTTCCTCCAAGGTAGCTTCATCAGATATGTTAGGAATTTGCCTTATCTCCATAGCCCCGGAGTTAAACTGACTGGCTGCGGCTCTGACCACCATCTCTGCCGTCTCGCCAATAGAATCAGATACAATAAAAACTCCTGGTAAATGATTTGTCAAAATCCAGAAACCCCCTTTTGTCTATTTACAGGCCAGATCTAAAAACAGACGGGCAATGTTCGTCTTGGTAATTCTGCCCACCACCTCAAACTTTTCCTCGCCCGGAACACCTATGGAGCATTTTACAACCGGCAGAGAATCCACCTCATGCTCCACAATCGTCTTTACTGCTGCCACTACTGTATCCTCTCCAGCAGCAGTAATTACATTAGGCATACGAGTCATTATAACGCTTACCGGGACTTTATGGATGTCTGCTTGCCCCAAAGTGGTCTTCAATAAATCTTTGCGTGACACCAAACCCGCTAAGTAATTGTCATTATCAACCACAAAAATGGTTCCAGTGTCCTCCATAAATAAAGTAACAATAGCATCATAGATGCTGCACTCTTCTTTGACCACCACGGCCATTGACATGATATCCTTTACCCGATACAGGTTCAGAATTTTCTTGATTTGATTGTGAGCTCCATCATTTTTGTAAGTATAACCCACCCGTGGTTTAGCTTCCAAGTAACCTGACATGGTCAGAACAGCCAGATCAGGACGCAGAGCTGCCCGCGTAACTTCTAGCAAATCAGCTATATTTTCACCGGTAATAGGCCCCTGTTTTTTGACGATGTCTAGTATTTTTCCCTGGCGTTCATTCAGTTCGATTATTTTCACCACCCAATTATGCTATACTATTTGGGTAAAATAGCTCTAATTATTATACTATATACACAAAAAAAATCCTATTGGGCAAGAAGATTTTTATGGCATAACTTTAGGTACTTTAAAGAAATAAACAAGTCATTTACACCGGCCTTTTTCGCGTTATACTTCGTTATCAAAACGCGGCAATACCCCCAGTATTACCACGTTTTTACGCCTTGTCTAACGCGAAAAATCCTCGGCGTATTCTACCTTATTTATTCCTTTACAGTACCTTACTGAAATCTGCCAGGGAATTGCACAAACCGGCAATGACCTTTAATATTCCCAACCGAGCTGCCTTAAGTTCTTCATCTTCAACCATAACCATTACTGCTTCGAAAAATCGGTCTATATCCGCGCGCATTCCCGCCAGCATTTCCAGAGCTGCTTCATAACGTTTTTCCTGAACCGCCATCTCTACCATGGGCTTTAACTGAAGGTAGTGCTGGTAGAGAGCTTTTTCACTAGCATCCTCTAAAATTTCCGTTCGCACCACTGCGATTTCCCACTTCCGAGAGAGATTGTAGGAGCGGTTAAATACCACCTGGAAATCTTCCCAATGGGAAGACATCTTGAACTTACGAAGCACTTCAGCTCTTAACATAATCACGCTCAAATCGCCCCCGGCCTGATATAGTACCGCATCTATTACATCATATGACAGACCCCGGTCCAACATAATTCCCCGCATTCTTTGCAGGATAAAATCCATCAGATCATTAACCGTATCTTCCCGGTTTTTATTGGGTTTCAACATTTGTACACCTTCATAAGCCTGCCCTATCAATTGACGCAAATCTAATTTCAATCCCATATCTATAATAATATTTACGATCCCCAGGGCCTGACGCCTTAAAGCATAGGGATCCTGAGAACCGGATGGTTTAATGCCAATAGCGAAAAATGCGGTCAGATTACAGAGCTTCTCCGCCAGGGACAGGACTATCCCCGTTTCCGAAGCAGGTAAGCTGTCACCCGCAAATCTGGGTAGGTAATGTTCCAGAATAGCATCGGCAACCTCGCTGTCTTCTCCATCCTCATTGGCATAATAACGGCCCATAATTCCCTGCAGCTCAGGGAACTCGTATACCATGTTGCTGCGCAGGTCAGCTTTGCAAAGGTAAGCCGCCCGCCCCAGCTTTTCAGAGGTAGAGAGCCCGTTCGCCTTACCGACTAAAACCGCCATCTCCTGCAAGCGTCCAACTTTATCCAGAATACTACCCAGCCGTTCATGGAACAAGACTTCTTTAAGACCCGGCACCATTTCTGCTAGGACTTTCTGGGTATCTTCCTTCCAGAAAAACAGGGCATCCTCCAGTCGAGCCTTCAGAACCCTTTCATTACCAGCTTTAACCAGATCCAGTCGATAATCGGTACCATTTCTGACTCCAATAAAACCCGGCAGCAACTTATTCCCATCATCAAAAACCGGGAAATACCGCTGGTGCTCAATCATACTGGTAGTCAGAACCTCAGGGGGAACATCCAGGTAAGACGCGGAAAATTCGCCATAAAAGGCAGTCGGGTATTCCACCAAAAAGGTCACTTCATTTAATAAGTGCTCATTTTCCATAGCCGTGCCGCCTGCACTATTGGCCACTTCCTGAACCTGATGCCAAATCATTTTCTTTCTCTCTACTTGATCGACTATCACATAATGATCCCGCAATGCGGCAAAATACCCATCTATGCTGTCTACTGAAATCGGCTCGGGGGCCAAAAAGCGATGCCCTGAAGTGTAATTAGAGCTAATCACATTTTCCACCTGCAGGTTAATAGCTTTATCTCCGTACAAAGCCAAGAGCCACCTTATGGGACGAGCAAAGCGGGTATGATAATAACCCCAACGCATAGATTTGGGAAAACTTAAGGAATTAATTATATCCAGCAGAATACCAGGTAATAGCGATTCAGTTTGGCCTCCGACCTCTTTCTTAATGGCAAATACATATTCCACCCCGGCGATTTCCCGTATTTCTAAATCAGATACTTGTATTCCCTGACCACGAGCAAAACCTATGGCAGCTTTGCTGGGATTACCATCTTGATCGAAAGCACTGTTCTTTTTGGGTCCCTTGTTTTCAATTAAAGCATCATCCTGATTTTCCTGTAGACCCTTTATATACAATACCAAACGACGAGGAGTTCCCAAGGTAGCAACACTTGCATACTTAATTCTCTGCTCCTGTAATTTTTGTACGGCAATATTTTTAAAATCCGTGAGTGACCTACCCATAAAAGCCGAAGGCATTTCTTCCACACCTATTTCCAAAATGAAATCTCTGTTCATTATCCCTCTACCTCCTCAGCTTTTAAGAGCTCTTTTCTCAAGTTCTCATCTTTTACGAGAGGGTAACCCAGTCGTTCCCTTTGCTCCAAATATTCCTTGGCAACTGTACGGGCTAAATTACGCACCCTGCCAATATACCCAGTACGTTCAGTGACACTGATAGCTCCCCGGGCATCCAAGAGATTAAAAAGATGCGAGCATTTCAACACATAATCATAAGCCGGTTGGGGCAGCTGCAGGGCAGCCACTCGCCGGGCTTCCTCCTCACAGAGGTTAAACATGGTGGTCAAAGTAGCTACATCGGCCACTGTAAAATTATAGTGCGAATAATCCACCTCTGATTGGTGGTGAACATCAGCATAGCTAATTCCGTCGACCCATTCAATGTCATATACGCTTTCCTTGTTCTGAATATACATGGCAATACGCTCAATACCATAAGTAATTTCTGCACTAACCGGATAGCAATCAAAGCCCCCGACCTGTTGAAAATAAGTGAACTGGGTGATTTCCATGCCGTCCAGCCATACTTCCCAGCCCAATCCCCATGCGCCCAGGGTAGGTGATTCCCAGTTATCCTCTACCAACCTTATATCATGTTTTTCTGGTTCAATGCCCAGATTACGCAAGCTCTCCAGATAAAGCTCAATCACATTATCTGGTGAAGGTTTAAGTATCACTTGGAACTGGTAATAATGTTGCAAGCGGTTCGGATTTTCCCCGTACCTGCCGTCCGTGGGGCGGCGCGAAGGCTCTACATACGCTACTTTCCACGGCTCCGGTCCCAGGGAGCGTAAAAATGTGGCTGGATTCATGGTTCCTGCACCTTTCTCCATATCATAGGGCTGTTGAATAATGCAGCCCTGTTTGCTCCAGAATTCCTGCAGGTTCATTATTATCTCCTGAAAATTCATCTTAACCAACCTCCTATTTAAAATAAAAAAAGCCCGTAACCTAACAGGGACGGGATTAACCCGCGGTTCCACCCTGATTGGCACGTAGCCCACCTCTTGAATACCTTTATACTCCGAAGCGCCTTCAGACATTACCTTTACCGGTTCCCAGCTTCCCGGCTCTCTGCAAAAGGTACCTTATCCTACTACTCTTCATCATCATTTAACTATTAAATTCTTAGTTATTTTAGCAACTTAAACCAGGGCTTGTCAATTGGAAAGCAACACGGCTTGTTTCAGCCAACGGATAGTATTCTTCACCTTAAAACGTCTTTCCAAGTGGTATTCCAGGTATTTTTCCAAGAAAAACTCCACCTGTTGCATAGCTCTGGGTGAAGCCTTAACCCGCTGCACAGTTTGAAGCTTACCATCACAAAGCAGTTTAATAAGAGCGACGCTTTCTCCCCCCAGCAATATCACAGAATCCCCTGCTCTTTCACAAGAACTACATAACAAGCCACCTTCAGATAGGCTAAATTTAAAATCACTCAATTCTAGGGAACCGCAGTTGACGCATTGATTCATAACCGGTTTGTAACCTAGATTTACCAACAGTTGGCTTTCAAAATACCTAACCAGCATTAGATTTAATCCCTGCTCATTGATAAGTTCCAGAAGCGACACCAGCGTAGCGTACAACCTAGGTAAAGGTGCCCGTTCCAGCAGGCTTTTATCTATCAGTTCCATCATATACATCGAGTACAGGGTCCTATTGATATCCTCCCGGGAATTGCCGAAAAATTCTATTATTTTTCCCTGGGTGATTAAATCCATGTCCCGGCCCCGGTTAAAAAATAATAAAGAATGACAGAAGGGTTGGACACAACCCCGCAAACTGCTCTTAGCCTTTTTTACCCCTTTGGCTACTGCCGTTATTTTACCCTCTTTCTCCGAAAATATCGTAAGCAGTTGGTCGCTTTCACGTAAATCCCTGTTTTT